>CAYOXI010000004.1:0-26442 GCA_964407855.1 uncultured Chromatiaceae bacterium | reverse complement strand
GAGGGATGGCGCGGCGAGATCGCGACCAGGGTCGTCAAGGAAATCCAGAACCGGCTGCGCTTCCTGGCCGACGTGGGCCTGGAGTACCTGTCCCTGGACCGGAGCGCCGAGACGCTGTCGGGCGGCGAAGCCCAGCGCATCCGCCTGGCAAGCCAGATAGGCTCGGGCCTGGTCGGTGTCATGTACATCCTGGATGAGCCCTCAATCGGGCTTCATCAGCGCGACAACCGTCGCCTGCTGAATACGCTGATCCATCTCCGGGACCTGGGCAACACCGTCATGGTCGTGGAACACGACGAAGAGGCCATCGCTGCCAGCGACCATGTGGTCGACCTCGGACCTGGAGCGGGTGTGCATGGCGGCCAGATCGTCGCCCAGGGAACGCCGGCCGAGATCATGGCCAACCCGGCCTCGATCACGGGCCAGTACCTGGCGGGTCGCCGGCAGATTCCCCTGCCGAAGCGGCGTCGGGCGGCCGATGACGAGCGCTGGCTGACCGTGCGCGGCGCCCGCGGCAACAATCTCAAGAACCTGGATGTGCGTATCCCGCTGGGCGTCATGACCTGCGTGACCGGGGTTTCCGGCTCCGGAAAGTCGACCCTTGTGAACGACACCCTGTACCTCTACACCGCCGAAAAGCTGAATGGCACCAGCGAAAACCGCCATACACCCTGCGACGGGATAGATGGCCTGGATTCGGTCGACCGGGTAATTGACATCAGCCAGAGTCCGATCGGGCGAACCCCGCGTTCCAATCCCGCCACCTATACCGGCCTCTTCACGCCGATCCGGGAGCTGTTCGCGGGTACGCAGGAATCGCGTTCCCGGGGCTACAAGGCCGGCCGCTTCAGCTTCAACGTCAAGGGGGGGCGGTGCGAGGCCTGCCAGGGAGATGGCGTCATCCGGGTCGAAATGCACTTCCTGCCCGACGTCTACGTACCCTGCGACGTGTGCAAAGGCCAGCGCTACAACCGCGAAACCCTCGAGATCCGCTACAAGGGCAAGAACATCAATGATGTGCTCGAGATGACCGTGGAAGACGCACTACCTTTTTTCTCGGCCATTCCGATGATCGCGCCCAAACTGCAGACGCTCATGGAGGTGGGGCTGTCCTACGTGCGGCTTGGCCAGAACGCCACGACGCTTTCCGGCGGCGAGGCGCAGCGGGTCAAGCTGGCGAAGGAGCTGTCGAAGCGCGCCACCGGCAATACCCTGTACATCCTTGATGAGCCCACCACCGGGCTGCACTTTCATGACATCGCCCAGCTGCTCCTCGTACTTCAGAAGCTCCGGGACCAGGGCAACACGATCGTGGTCATCGAACACAATCTCGATGTGATCAAGACGGCGGACTGGATCATCGACCTGGGTCCGGAGGGGGGCAACGGCGGCGGCGAACTGGTGGCCCAGGGCACACCGGAAGATGTGGCAGCAACGCCCACATCCTACACAGGCCAGTACCTCGCACCATTGCTCCGCAGAAACCGGGCTGCGTGAGCGATCGGCGGATCGGATAGAATTTTTCGATGGGTCCCATGCGCTTGATCTTTCCTGCCGCCGTGCTCGCCATGTGGGTGGTGTGCGGCTTCGGCATCAGCAATGGTCAATGGACAGCAGGCCACTGGCTGCTGCTCGGGCTGGGCCACCTCGGCTGCGCGATCATCTTCGTGAATTTCGTCCAGGTCTTCAGCTACGGCTATGCCATCAGCATGGTGCTGGTCAACCTGGCCGTCATGGCCTTGCGACCCGTGCCGGCCTCGCTGCTGGTCGCGGGCCTCGGCATGGCCTATGGGCTGCGCCTGCTCTGGTTTGTCTACCGTCGCCACCGCACCCGCGGCTATGCCGCGATCCGGGCCAAAGGAGAGAAGGCTGACGACAGCGTGCCCCTCCCGCTGCGGCTCTTCATGTGGATCTCCTGCGCCTGGCTCATGACCTTCCTCGGCGTGGCCGCCTGGATTGCGGGTTCTGCCGAGGGCCTGCCGCCGGGCATCCTGGCCGGGGCCGGGCTGATGCTCGTCGGTCTGCTGCTGGAAGCGGTGGCCGACCAGCAGAAACAGGCCGCGAAGGCCGTCCGGCCGACCGCTTTTGTCACCACCGGCCTGTACCAGCGGATTCGTCATCCGAACTATCTCGGCGAGATCGTCTTCCAGATTGGCCTGCTGGTGGCAGCGGTAACCGTCGCTCCGGGCGCGTGGACCCTGGCCGCCGCCCTGCCGGGACCGGTGTATGTGGTGGTGCTGATGTATTACGCGGCCCGCGACCAGGACCGTCAGCAGCTGGAACGCTACGGATCCGATCCGGACTACGACCGCTATCGGCAGCGTTCCGGATCCCTGCTGCCGGGCTAGAATCCTGCCACCGCGGCCACTGCTGCCGGAGTACGAGGATGATCGTCAACTGCGTGGCCTATCGGGATGGCGTCAGTCTGGGCAACATTCCCCTCGACAGCATCAGTGACATTCTGAAGGAGCCCCGTACCTTCGTCTGGCTCGGCCTTTACGAGCCGGATACGCAGCTGCTGCGCAAGGTTCAGGAGGAGTTCGCCCTCCATGACCTGGCTATCGAGGATGCGCTCAACGCCCATCAACGGCCAAAACTCGAAACCTATGCAGGATCGACCTTCATCGTCATAGAGACCGCCCAGCTCGAGAACGACCAGGTCCGCTTCGGCGAGACCCACCTGTTCGTTGGCGACAACTTCATCGTCAGCGTGCGACACGGCGCGTCTGTCAGCTACGCCCCGGTCCGCGAGAAGTGCGAGCAGTCCCCCCACCGGCTCGCGCTGGGCCCCGGGTTCGCCCTGTATTCGGTGATTGATTTCGTCGTGGACAACTATCAGCCCGTGGCAGGTGAGCTGCAGAAGCGCTTCCAGGAAGTTGAAATGGAGATCTTCGACAAGTCCTACGACCGGGACTCGATCCTCCGCCTGTACAAGCTGAAGGGTGAGCTGATCAAGGTGCGGGATGCCGTCTTGCCGATCAGCGACATCACAAGCCAGCTCATCCGCTTTCACGAGAGCATCATCAGCAAGGAACTGAGGCCCTACTTCAGGGACATTGATGACCACGTGAGCCGGATCATCAAGGCTGTGGATACGGTCCGGGAGATGCTCACCACCGCTGTCCAGGTCAACCTGGCCCTGGTCACCGTGGGCCAGAATGATGTGGTCAAGCGACTGGCGGGGTGGGGAGCCATCCTCGCGATCCCGACAGTGATCTTCAGCATGTACGGCATGAACTTTGAGTTCATGCCGGAACTGGCAACCCGGTTCGGCTACCCGGTCGTGGTGGGGCTTACGGCCATCGCCTGCATCCTGCTCTATCGCCGGCTCGTCCGTGCCCGGTGGATCTGAGCGCAGTCAAGCGAGACTTCGAATCCCGACGGCGGAGCGTATCTCCTGGAGAAATGGCGTCGCGAGCGCCCGCGCCCGCATTGCACCCTGCCTTAGCACGGCCTCCACGTGGGCCGGATCCGCGAGGAGCCGGTGATACTCCTCACGCGCGCTCCGGAGGTGCTCGTCGAGGTAGGCGAAGAGGTCTTGCTTGAGATCACCCCAGCCTGCGCCGGCGGCATACCGCGCCGCCATGGCGGCCGATTCCTCGGCGGTGGCGAAGGCCTGGTAGATCTCAAACAGGGCAGATCCGGCCGTTTCCTTGGGCACGCCGGGCTCAAGGGAGTTCGTCCTGATCCGCATGATGAGCTTGCGCAGCTGGTCGGCCGGCAGGAAGAGCGGAATGGTGTTGCCGTAGCTCTTGCTCATCTTGCGGCCATCCAGCCCGCTGAGCACTGCCGTATTGTCGCCGATGTCCGCCCCGGGAATGACCAGCAGCGGCGCGTAGAGGTGGTTGAAGCGCTGGGCGATGTCCCGGGCCATTTCCACATGCTGCTTCTGGTCGCGCCCGACCGGGACACTGTTCGCCCGGAACAGCAGGATGTCGGCGGCCATCAGGATCGGGTAGGAGAACAACCCCATCGTGATGCCTTTGTCGGGATCGGCATCCCCGGTGTGATCATTGGCCTGGACCGCCGCCTTGTAGGCGTGGGACCGGTTCATCAGGCCCTTGGCAGTGACCGTGGTGAGTATCCAGGTGAGTTCCGGAATCTCCGGAATATCTGACTGGCGATAGAACACGGAGCGCGTCGTATCCAGGCCCAGGGCGAGCCAGGTAGCGGCGACCTCGAGACTGGAACGCTGCACGGCTGCCGGATCCTGGTTCTTCACGAGTGCGTGGTAGTCGGCCAGGAAGTAAAACGAGCGGACATCGCTCCTGCGACTGGCAGCAATTGCCGGGCGGATGGCGCCCACATAGTTGCCCAGATGGGGTGTCCCGGTGGTGGTGATCCCGGTGAGATGCGTTTCCATAGGGTCGGTAGTTTATATTGCCCGGGATCCTTCCGCGGAAACCCTCGCCATGCGCCCTGCGTCCCGTCTGTATACCAGTCATGTACGCACGCTTTGTGCCCGTTACGACGCGGCCCTGGCCCGGGCCAACTGCGATGGCGTACTGATCGGTGCCGGTACGCCGCTGGCTATTCATCGGGATGACCAGGATTACCCTTTTCGGGCCGATCCACTCTTCGTCCAGTGGGCTCCATTGACCGCGCACCCGGGCTCGGCCCTCCTCTACCGTCCCGGACGCCGGCCCGTGCTGGTGGTGGTCGAGAGTCCGGATTACTGGCATCAGGCGGCACCGGTCCCGGCCGGCCCCTGGCGGAACGCGCTCGACACACGGACCCTCGCCCGGCGGGCGGCGCTGCGCAGGGTCCTGCCCCGCGAGACGTGCCGCCTGGCCATGCTGGGCGATCCCCGACAGTGGCGTGGCACCGGCATCAATGGACTGATCAACCCGAGGGGCCTGCTCACCGAACTGGACTACGAGCGTGCCTGGAAGACACCCTGGGAGGTGGAATGCATCCGGGCGGCCACGGTACCGGCACTGGCCGGCCACCGGGCGGTTGCGCAGGCATTCAAAGCCGGACTGAGCGAGTTTGAGATGGGACTCATGTTTCTCGCCGCCTGCGGCCAGACCGACCAGGAACTCCCGTATCCCGCCATCATCGCCATGAACCGCAATGGCGCCACCCTGCACTATCAGCACCGGGAACGCGGCCGCCCCTCGCCCCGGGACCGGCACAGCCTGCTGCTGGACGCGGGCTGCACGGCCCTCGGCTACGCGTCGGACATCACCCGGACACACGCGGCACGGCGTGGCACCTTCGCGAGCCTCATCCGGGACATGGACCGGGTGCAGCAGAAACTGTGCGCCATGGTGCGCCCGGGCGTCAGCTTTCCGGAGCTGCAGCTGGCTGCGCACCTGGAAATCGCTGGCGTACTGGCCAGCCGCGAACTGGTCCGGATGTCGCCGGAGGAGATGGTGGCATGCCGGGTAACCGATGCGTTCCTGCCCCATGGTCTCGGTCACCTGCTGGGACTGCAGGTGCACGATGTGGGGGGTGATCTGGCGAGCCGGCGCGGCGGCTCACTGCCGCGACCCGGGCGCTTCCCCCGTCTGCGCCTCACCCGTCCCCTGGAAGCCGGCATGGTAGTGACCATCGAACCCGGCCTGTATTTCATCGACTCACTGCTGGACCGCCTCCGGCGCGGGCGGCACGGGCGTCGGGTCAACTGGCGGGCCGTTGCCGAACTGCGGGCCTGCGGCGGCATCCGGATCGAGGACAACGTCGTCGTGACCCGCGATGGCCACCGGAATCTGACCCGTGAACTGGAGACCGCGGGCTAGCGCATTTGCGGCAAGCAGCCGGCCCGCGTGAGCCTTCCGGGACGGACATCCGGCCGGGACCCCCGCCGAATCTGTTAGAGTTTTGCCCTCTGAGGACTCCACGGAATTGAAGAGACCCGCCATTTTTTGCTCGGGCCGCGTGCCCGCAGGCCTGCTCGTGGCCACCCTCCTGGCGGGGTGCGGCACGGAACCCATCGCTCCGACCAGCGGGGGTCCGGGTGGCCCGCCGATAGGACGCGGTGGCCCCGGCGGGGGCATGCCCATCCAGGTGATTGCTGAACTCGTGAAGCCCCAGTCCTTCACCGACCGCTTCACGGCGCTCGGTACCGCGCGGGCCAATGAATCCATCGACATCACCTCCCGGACTACCAGTGTCGTGACCCGCATCAATTTCAACGAGGGTCAGGTGGTTACGGCAGGGCAGCTGCTGGTGGAGCTGGACACCCGACAGGAAAAGGCCAACCTGAGTCTGGCCCAGGCCCAGTTCTCCCAGGCACAGAGCCAGTTCCGCCGCAGTGAAACCCTGGCCGAGACGCTCGCCGTCTCGGTCGCCGACATGGACCAGCTGCGTGCCAATCTGGAGGTCGCCCGGGCCCAGGTTAGCGGCGCGCAGGCGCGCCTCGACATCCTGTCGATCCGTGCGCCCTTTGCCGGCACGATCGGCCTGCGGCGCATCAGCCTGGGAGACCTGGTGGGTCCCGATACGGTAATCACCACGCTGGATGACACGAGGACGATCAAGCTGGAGTTCGCTGTCCCGGAGATCTTTCTTGCTGACCTCGCAACCGGTATGGATGTACAGGCTGAGAGTCCGGTCTATCCTGGCAGGCCTTTCACCGGGCGGGTCGTGTCAATCGATACCCGGGTGGACCCGACGAGCCGGTCCATCACCATTCTCGCGACGATCCCCAACAAGGAAGGCATGCTGAAGCCAGGCATGTTCCTGACCGTTGGCCTCGAGAAGCGACGGGAGAACGTCCTGCTCGTTCCCGAAGAAGCCCTGGTTCCGCGTCAGGGTCGCCAGTACGTCTTTACCGTCGAAGACGGCAAAGCGGTGGAACGGGAGGTGCTCCTCGGCGGACGTGCGCCGGGACTGGCTGAAGTCCGGGAGGGCCTGGAGCCCGACTCGCTGATCATCACCGAGGGCACGCAGCGAATCCGCAACGGCAGCCCCGTCGTGCTCGCACCAGCTGGCTAGGACCAACAAGGGAGACTGAGAGCATGATCATCTCCGATATCTCTGTCCGGCGTCCGGTCTTCGCGGGCGTGCTCAGCCTGCTGCTGATCATCCTGGGCGTCCTCGCTGCCACCGGGCTGGCCGTCCGGGAATTCCCGGATGTGGA
This sequence comes from uncultured Chromatiaceae bacterium, assembly GCA_964407855.1. Lineage (GTDB taxonomy): Bacteria > Pseudomonadota > Gammaproteobacteria > Steroidobacterales > SHZI01. The sequence goes on along the minus strand of CAYOXI010000004.1, from coordinate 19,358 downwards.
TTCCCCGGTGGTATCCATCAGCACCAGCTACCGGGGCGCATCTGCCGAGATAGTCGAACGACGCCTGACCAAGGTCATTGAGGATGAGATCTCCGGGATCTCGGGAATTACCAAGCTCACCTCCAATAGCCAGGATGAACGCTCAATCGTCACGATCGAGTTCGACGTCGATCGGGACCCGGACGGTGCGGCCAATGACGTACGGGAGAGGGTGTCGCGGATACTCGGCCGGTTGCCCGAGGAAGCAGGGTCACCGCAGGTTACAAAGCAGGACGCGGGCATGGACGCCACCATGTACGTGGGAGTGGACAGCAACATCCGGTCCCTTATGGACCTGACGGATTTTGCCGAGCGCAATCTCATCGACCGCCTCGCGGTGATCGATGGCGTGGCCCAGATCCGCCTCAGCGGGGCCCAGAGGACCGCCATGCGGATCTGGCTGGACCGCAATGCCCTGGCGGCCCGGGGCCTGACTGTCCAGGATGTGGAGGACACACTCCGCCGCGAGAACGTGGAACTGCCCGCCGGACGAATCGAGTCCCGGCAGCGGGAGTTCAGCCTGCGTACCGAAACCGGCCTCCTCCGACCTGAGGACTTCAAGGATCTCGTCGTCGGCCGGGGCGCTGACAATTACCTGATCCGCCTGGGGGATGTGGCCGAGGTACGCATCGAGCCAGAGGACTCGCGCTTCTTCTCCCGCTCCAACCAGGTCTCCGGCATCAGCCTCGGCATCGTACCGCTCGCGAAGGCCAATATCCTTGAGGTCAACCGGGCTGTATCAGCCGAAGTAGATCGGCTCAAGCCGACTATGCCAGGCGACATCGAGCTGTCAGTGGCTATCGACTTCTCCAAGTTTGTTGAAGAGTCGATGATCTCGGTGGCGACGGTCTTCGTCGAAGCCCTGATGTTCGTCCTGATCATCATCTTCGCGTTCGTCGGCTCGCTGCGTGCCACGGTGATACCCGCGGTCACCATCCCCGTGGCCATCATCTCGGCGTTCATCGTGATGTCGGCCATGGACTACAGCATCAACACCCTGACACTGCTCGGCCTGCTCCTCGCCATCGGCCTGGTGGTGGATGATGCGATCGTAGTCCTTGAAAACATCGTCCGACACATGGAAATGGGCAGGCCACCCCTGCTGGCTGCCATTGATGGCAGCCGGGAGATCGGTTTTGCTGTCGTGGCAACTACCGTTGTGCTGGTTGCGGTCTTCATCCCGATCTCGTTCATGCCAGGCAACCTTGGTCGGTTGTTCGGGGAGTTCGGGATCTCGCTCGCGGCGGCAATCGCCTTCTCCGGCCTGATCGCGCTCACGCTGGTGCCGATGCTGGCCTCCAAGTTCTTCGCCAACGGCATCCAGCGGGGGCGGTTCGCAACCCGCCTGGATGGGTTCTTCCGGCGGGTGACCGAGTCGTACCGCCGCTCACTGGAGTCGTTTCTCCGCCGTCCCTGGATGGCCGTGGTTGCCCTGCCTGTCGTGGCGATCGCCGCTGGCGGGATTTTCGCCACGCTGCCCAGTGAGTACGCACCACCCGAAGACCGCAACATGGTGCTGATGCAGATCCGCGCACCCGAGGGTGCCACCCCCGGCTACATGGATCGCCAGGTCCAGATCGTGGAAAGCATGGTCATGCCGTATGTGGAGAAGAAGGAGATCCGGCGGGTCGTAGCGCGGGCCGGCATGTGGGGTGGGGGATCGGACGTGAATACCGCTTTCATCTACATGCCACTTGAGTCCCGGGCAGACCGTGATCGGTCAGCCCAGGTGATTGCCGGTGAGATCCGCGGGCAGGTCAGCGCGATTCCGGGGGCGATCGCGACGGTATTCCAGCCACCCAGCCTGGGGATCCGCACTGGCGGCAGCGGGCTGGCCTTCGTGCTCGGTGGCAATAGCTACGAGGAACTTGCCGAGCAGCAGGAACGCCTGATCGCGGTGGTTAATCGGGAAAACCCCCGCATCCTCGGACTGCGTTCAGATTTCTTCCCTACCAAGCCCAAGATCAAGGTAAACATCGACCGGAACCGGGCCAATGATCTCGGGGTCTCCCTCCAGAGCATCGGCCGGACCCTGGAAACCATGCTGGGCTCCCGCATTGTCACCACCTTTGTGGATCGAGGGGAGGAGTACAACGTCATCCTGCAGGGCGTAGCCCGCGACCGTGCAACGCCGTCAGACCTGGAGAACATCTTCGTGCGCTCGGAGCGGTCGGGCCAGCTGGTGTCTCTCGCCAATCTGGTACAACTGGAGGAGATTGCCGGACCAAAGGAGCTGAAGCGCTTCAATCAGCTCCGGTCGGTAACGATGACGGCCAACCTCGCCGACGGCTACTCACTGGGCGAGGCGGTGCGCTATATCGAGGAGACTGTTGCCCGGGAACTGCCGGAAAGCATCAAGCTTGAGTTGGATGGCGAAGCCCGGGAACTGAAACAGTCGGGACAGGCGGTTTACCTGACGTTTGCGCTGGCATTGATCTTCGTATTCCTGGTGCTATCAGCGCAATTCGAGAGTTTCCGGCATCCCTTCATCATCCTGCTTACCGTGCCACTTGCACTGTTCGGCGGACTGGTCGGACTCTGGCTGTTCGGGTCCACGGTGAATATCTACAGCCAGATCGGCGCGATTATCCTGATCGGGCTGGCAGCGAAAAACGGCATCCTGATTGTCGAGTTCGCTAACCAGCTTCGGGACCGCGGCGTGGAGTTCACGGAATCCATACTCTCGGCCTCAGCGATCCGGCTGCGGCCAGTAGTGATGACCAGCCTCTGCACGGCTTTTGGCTCGGTGCCCCTGATGCTGGCAGCAGGCGCCGGCGCCGAGGCACGCCGGACACTCGGTGTGACGGTGTTCTTTGGTGTGACCATCTCGGTCTTCCTGACGCTGTACATCATTCCTGCGATGTATCTGCTGATAGCCCGCAAGACCAAGTCGCCTGAGTACATCAGCCGGTTGGTAGCCAGGCTGCAGCGCGAATTCGGCGAGGCGCAGCCAGCCGAGCGTTGACGCCCCGGTGTGCCAGGTTCAGCGACTCTGACGATGAGTGCACCTTCGCCCGCGAGCCCGGCGGTTCATCGCTACGGCACTTCGCTGGCGTTGCCGGGTGCCGCCGCGGCCCTCCTCCCTTTCGTCACGGTACACGCCTCTTATTCGTTATCCGCGTTCACGGGACTGATCCCGCTGTGCGTGCGCTATCTGGAAGGCTGCACCTCAGTCAGCTCCGCCGGTCGGTACGGGGCGGCGTACTTCCTGTTCAAGGCTGGAATGATTCCCTCGGCTGTACTGATTGCCGTCTTCTGGTGGCTATGCCGCCGGTGGCTGTTGACGCTGGGAGATGAGGACAGTCGGGCGGCCCGGATAATGGTTGCCGTCGGGATCGTTGCTGCCCTGTTCCTGGTGCTATACACCGTGTTTCTGGGCAACCGGGGTGACTTCTACAACCTGATGCGACGCTTCGGCGTCACCGTGTTCTTCGGTGCAAGCTATCTGGCCCAGCTGCTGCTGATCTCCCGGCTGGCAACACTGGATCCGTCGGACCGGCGCCTGCCGGCGGGCCTGGTGAAGATACTGAAGGCGATCGCACTCGCGCTACTGGTTGCCGGCCTCAGCAGCATCCCGATCATGCATCTGATGCCAGTGGACTGGCGACCGGACAAACACCGGTTCCAGAACATCATCGAGTGGAATTTCTGCCTGCTACTGGTTGCAAACTACGCCCTTGTCGCCTGGGCCTGGCATTACAGCCGGTTCCGGGCCGGCTTCAGCGCCGGGCCAGGGTGACGGATGTTACGCAGGGGCGGATCAGCCGGCAGCAGCCTTTTTCGCGCGGGGCTTCTTGGCCGCTGATTTGCCAGTCGCGGCCTTGGGCTGGGACTTGGACTTGCCGGCCTTCGCCCTGGCTGCCTTTTCGGGCACTTCGGCCGTCGCTTCAGCCTTGACGGGCTTTTCAGTCAGCATCACCACGGCCATTGGAGCGGCATCGCCAGGCCGGAAGCCGTTCTTGAGGATGCGCAGGTAGCCACCCGGACGCGCCCTGAAGCGGGGCCCCAGATCGTTGAACAGCTTGGTAACTGCAGGGCGATCACGCAGCCGGTCGAAGGCCAGCCTGCGCTTGGAAACGCCGTCCTCCTTGGCAAGCGTGATCAACGGCTCAAGAACCCGGCGCAACTCCTTTGCCTTGGGCACCGTCGTCCGGATCATCTCTTCGCGGATCAGCGACGCAGCCATGTTGCGGTACATGGCCGTCCGGTGACTGCTCTTTCTGCCGAGGGCTCGGCCGGCCTTGCGGTGCATCATTGCGGGTAAATCCGATCAGTCAGTTCAGGCCCGACATCAGGCCGCTTTGTCATCGTGCTTGGCAAGCCCGACAGGGGGCCAGTTCTCGATGCGCATCCCCAGGGACAGGCCGTGGCTTTCCAGTACTTCCTTGATCTCGGTCAGTGATTTCTTGCCAAGGTTGGGCGTACGCAGCAGCTCGACTTCCGTGCGCTGGACCAGGTCACCGATGTAGTTGATGTTCTCCGCCTTGAGGCAGTTGGCTGAGCGCACTGTCAGTTCAAGCTCATCCACCGGACGCAGGAGAATGGGCTCGATCTGCTGGTCAGGCTGGGCGGTCGTGGCTTCGTCCTGGCCGCGCAGTTCAAGGAAGACGTCCAGCTGGTCCTTAAGGATGGTACCGGCCCGCCGGATGGCATCCTCGGGATCAATGGTGCCGTTCGTTTCCACGTCAAGAACCAGCTTGTCGAGGTCGGTGCGCTGCTCGACGCGGGCCGACTCGACCGTGTAGGTCACCCGGCGGATCGGGCTGAAGGACGCGTCCAGCCGTAGCCGGCCAATTGTCGCGCCCTGCTCATCGGGATCGACCAGCTGGGTGGCGGCTCTGTAGCCCCGTCCGCGCTCCACGGTGAGGATCATCTTCAGCTCGCCACTGCTGGTCAGGTTCGCAATCACGTGCTTCGGGTTCACGACCTCGATGTCGTGATCCGTGGCAATGTCGCCCGCAGTGACAGGTCCCGGCCCCTTGCGATTCAGGGTCAGCTCCACCTGGTCACGGGAATGCATGCGAATCGCGACACCCTTGAGATTCAGGAGAATCTCGACCACATCCTCCTGCACACCCTCGATGCTGGTGTACTCGTGGAGTACGCCTTCGATGGCTGCCTCGACGATGGAAGCCCCGGGCATGCTCGACAGCAGCACACGGCGCAGGGCGTTGCCCAGCGTATGGCCGAAGCCCCGCTCCAGCGGCTCGATGACGATTCGCGCCCGATTACCAGGTTCTGCCTGAACCCGAACATTGCGCGGCTTGAGAAATTCGCTGATGGATGGCTGCATTTCTGACAGGCCTCCTATAGTGACCAGACCTGGATTACTTCGAATAAAGCTCGACGACAAGGTTCTCATTGACGTCGGGCAGGATGTCGTCCCGTGCCGGCAGGTTCTTCAACGTGCCAGCCAGGTTCTGTTCGTCGACCTCCACCCACTCAGGAAAGCCGACCTGGCTTGCCATGGAGATGGCGTTCTTGATTCGTGACTGGGACCGGGCCCGTTCAGTGACCTCGATCTTGTCACCGGCGGCCACCTGATATGAAGGGATATTCACGACCTTGCCGTTCACCCGGATCGAGCAGTGGCTCACAAGCTGGCGGGCCTCAGCCCGGGTACCCGCAAATCCCATGCGGTACACGATGTTGTCCAGGCGGCCCTCAAGCAGCTTGAGGAGATTCTCACCGGTTGAGCCCTTCATCCGTGCAGCTTTCTGGTACGCCAGCCGGAACTGCCGCTCGAGCACACCGTACATCCGGCGGAGCTTCTGCTTTTCCCGCAACTGCAGACCATAGTCCGACAGGCGCCCCTTGCGCGCACCCTGCTGGGTACCCGGTGGAGTCTCCAGTTTGCACTTGGATTCGAGTGGCTTGACGCCGCTCTTCAGGAAAAGGTCGGTACCTTCCCGTCGGGCGAGCTTGCAGGTTGGTCCGCGATATCTGGCCATGGGTCTGATCAGTCCTTCAGCGCGTCTTCAGACGCGACGCTTCTTGGGTGGGCGACAACCGTTGTGCGGGATCGGCGTAATGTCTTCGATGTTGCTGATCCGGAAGCCAACCGAGTTCAGGGAACGGACTGCCGATTCCCGGCCGGGGCCGGGGCCGCTGACAAAGACCTCAAGGGCCTTCAGGCCGTACTCCAGGGCTGCCTGGCCCGCCCGCTCAGCCGCCACCTGGGCAGCAAAGGGGGTGCTCTTGCGGGAACCCTTGAAACCGCAGCTGCCAGCCGTCGCCCAGCTCAGCGTATTGCCCTGCCGATCCGTGATCGTCACGATCGTGTTGTTGAACGTGGAATACACGTGGGCAATGCCCTCGACCACGTGCCGCTTGGACTTCTTGCGGCCCTTGTCGGCACCAGCAACGGCCGCGGAGGCGGGAGCTGCGGGAGCTGCGGGAGCTGCGGGATCTTGTGCCATTGCGTCTTCTCTTTACCTGGTTGGGTAGCTTACTTGCGAATCGGACGCCGCGGTCCCTTGCGGGTACGGGCGTTGGTCCGGGTACGCTGGCCCCTCATGGGCAGGCCCTTGCGATGCCGGATGCCCCGATAGCAGCCGAGGTCCATCAGTCGCTTGATGCTCATGGAGACTTCCCGGCGCAGGTCACCCTCGACCGGGAAGCGCGCGATCACGGCCCGGATACGCTCCACCTCAGGCTCACTCAGATCCCGAACCTTCACATTCGGCTGGATTCTCGCTTCTTCGCAGACCGTAAGTGCGCGATTCCGTCCCACGCCGAAAATGTGCGTCAACGCGATGCCGACGTGCTTGTTCGGCGGAATGTTTATGCCAGCAATACGTGCCATTCAGCTCGACTCCATTAACCCTGACGCTGCTTGTGCCGGGGATCTGTACAGATCACGCGCACAACGCCATTACGACGAATGATCTTGCAGTTCCTGCAGATCTTCTTGACTGATGTCCTGACTTTCATTGTCCCTCGACTCCTGTCGACCACCCCTAGCGGAGCTGGCCCGACCGTCCGTAACCGCCAAAGTTGGCCTTCTTCAGCAGGCTGTCGTACTGATGGGACATCATGTGGGCCTGCAACTGCGCCATGAAGTCCATAGTGACGACAACAATAATCAACAGCGACGTGCCACCGAAGTAGAAGGGCACGCGCCAGTACAAGATCATGAATTCCGGAAGAAGGCATACGGCCGTGATGTAGATACCACCCCAGAAGGTCAGTCTCGTCAGCACCTTGTCGATGTACTCGCCAGTCTGCTGGCCTGGACGAATTCCCGGGATGAAGGCGCCACTCTTCTTCAGGTTGTCCGACGTCTCCCGGGAGTTGAACACCAGTGCCGTGTAAAAGAAGCAGAAGAAGATGATAAGGCTCGCGTACAGGAGTATGTAGATTGGCTGTCCGGGTGATAGTTGCGCGGAAATATCCTGCAGCCAGCCGAAACCCTCGTTGGTGCCAAACCAGCCGGCTATGGTTGCCGGAAACAGGATGATGCTGGAGGCGAAGATCGGCGGGATCACGCCGGCCATGTTGATCTTGAACGGCAGATGGCTCGACTGGCCCGCATACACGCGGCGCCCCTGCTGGCGGCGGGCATAGTTTACGGTAATCCGTCGCTGCCCCCGCTCCATGAACACCACGAAGGCGGTAACCCCGATGATCAGCAGCATCAGGACCAGGCCAATAGCCGGGTTCATCTCACCGGTGTTGATGAGTTCAAGAGTTCCACCGATTGCTGCGGGGAGACCGGAAATGATGCTGGCGAGAATGATGATCGAGATACCGTTGCCGATGCCCCGTTCGGTGATCTGCTCACCCAGCCACATCAGGAAGATCGTCCCGGCGACCAGCGTGATCACGGCGGTAAAGATGAAGCTCGGGCCGGGGCTGATCACGAGGCCCTGGTTCTGCAGGGCGTATGCGGCCCCCAGGGACTGCACCGCAGCCAGGCCGACAGTGCCGTAGCGGGTGTACTCCGTAAGCTTCCGGCGACCGGCCTCACCTTCTTTCCGGAGCTGGGCCAGCTGGGGAATCACGACGCCGGCCATCTGCGCGATGATGGAGGCCGAGATGTAGGGCATGACACCCAGGGCAAAGATGCTCAGGCGCTCCAGGGCACCGCCCGAGAACATGTTGAACATTGCCAGGATGGTTCCGGACTGCTGGGCGAAGAACTGCTCGAGTGCCTGGGGATCAATGCCGGGCACCGGAATGAAGGTTCCGATGCGGTAGACAATGAGAGCCCCGATCAGGAAGAACAGGCGCTGACGGAGGTCAGCGAAGCGCGAAGCTTCGCCAAGGGCTACCGCCGGATTTGCCATTCCACCCTTCGCCACGATCGTTCTGTCCTGTCCTGACCTGCTGCCCGCTTCAGTCTTCGATACTGCCGCCGGCAGCCTCGATGGCCGCCCGTGCGCCCGGTGTCACCCGTACGCCCTTGAGTTTGACGGCCCGGTCCAGCTTGCCCGAGGCAATGACCTTGGCCTTCTCCACATCACGTCCGATGATGCCGGCTGCCTTGAGCCCGGCCAGGTCGATCTGGTCACCCTTCACGAGCAGCAGCTCGTGCAAGCGCACTTCGGCGGTGGCAGCCTGGAGATGCGACACAAAGCCGATCTTGGGCAGGCGCCTCTGGATCGGCATCTGACCGCCTTCAAAGCCCACCTTGTGATAGCCGCCAGCCCGTGCCCGCTGTCCCTTGTGGCCCTTGCCACAGGTCTTGCCCTGACCAGCTGAACTGCCGCGCCCCACGCGCTTGCGCGTCTTTCGCGAGCCGGGCTTCATGGTGTTGAGTTTCATTGGCATATCCTCAGGCCCGCTCCACGCGCAGCATGTACGCGACGCGGTTGATCATGCCCCGGTTCTCCGGGGTGTCCGCCACAACCACACTATGGTGCATGCGCCGCAGCCCGAGGCCCTGAACGCAGGCCTTGTGGCTTTCCAGCCGGCCAAACTTGCTCTTGACCAGGGTGAGCTTCAGCTGCTGCGGATTGCCGCCGGCTGTTGCCTTGCTCGTCTTTGCCATCACTGCACCACTTCAATCAGGTCGCCGGCTAGCCGACGAGATCCGCCAGGGACTTGCCACGCTTGGCGGCAATGGCGTCCGGGGAGCGCATCTCACCCAGCGCGTTCATCGTTGCCCGCACCACGTTGATCGGATTGCGGGATCCATAACTCTTGGCAAGTACGTTGCGCACGCCGGCACACTCAAAGACAGCTCGCATCGCGCCCCCGGCAATAATGCCGGTGCCGTCCGCAGCGGGCTGCATGTAGACCCGCGTCGCCCCGTGGCTGCCCGCCCGTGCGTAGAACAGTGTGTCCTTCTGCAGCGGAATGGACTGCAGGTTCCGCCGGGCGGCCTGCATGGCCTTCTGGATAGCCGCGGGAACTTCCCGGGCCTTGCCGTAACCAAAGCCGACCTTGCCCTTGCCATCACCGACAACCGTCAGTGCGGTAAAGCCGAACTGCCGACCACCCTTGACGACCTTCGCGACCCGGTTTACGGAGACCAGCTTCTCAAGGTAATCGTCACCTTCTGTGGAGCGGTCGGGCTTCATTCCATCCTGTCTTCGTGCCACTGTCAGAACTCCAAGCCGTTTTCACGCGCAGCTTCAGCCAGGGCCTTGACCCGCCCGTGATACTGAAAACCCGACCGGTCGAATGCCACCTGGGTGACGCCGGCCGCCTTCGCCTTGTCCGCAATTGCCCGCCCAACCACGGCTGCCGCGGCAATATTGCCCGTACCCTCCAGGGCCTCACGCACAGCCTTCTGCAAGGTGGACGCGGCAGCGAGGACGGTACCGCCATCGGGCCCGATGACCTGGGCGTAGATATGACGGGGTGTGCGGTGCACCGTGAGGCGGGCCACCGCCAGCTGGCGGATCTTGGACCGGACTTTCCGGGCACGACGCAATCTGCTTGTTTTCTTGTCCATAGCGGTTCTGAAGCCTGGGGTCCGGATCTGCAGCCGGCACACCGTTACTTCTTCTTCGCCTCCTTGATCACGACTTTCTCACCGGAGTAGCGCACACCCTTGCCCTTGTAGGGCTCCGGGGGGCGGTAACGGCGAATGTTGGCGGCCACCTGGCCGACGCTGTGCTTGTCGATACCCTTGATGACGATCTCGGTCTGGGAGGGCGTATCGATCGTGATCCCTTCCGGCACCGCAAAGACCACCGGATGGGAGAACCCAAGCGTCAGGTTCAGCTTCCTGCCCTGGGCCTGGGCCCGATAGCCGACGCCAACGAGTTCGAGCTTGCGCTCAAAGCCCTTCGCGACACCGTTCACCATGTTGCTCAGCAGGGCACGGGCGGTACCGGCCTGGGCGCGGGAGCTCTGGGCCTGCGAGCGGCTGGTCACCTGGGCAAGCCCATCGGCGACCCGAACCTCGACCTCGGGATTGAGGGCGAGGCTCAACTCGCCCTTGGGACCTTTCACCCGCAGGGTAGTCCCGGCCTGGGTCACCTCGACGCCCTTCGGCAGGGGCACGGGAACTTTTGCAACTCTCGACATCCGCGTTCTTTCCTTAAATCTGCATCAGGAAACGATGCAGAGGACCTCGCCACCGTGCCCGGAAGTCCGGGCTTCGCGGTCACTCATGACCCCGGCCGACGTAGAGATGATGGCAATGCCGAGACCGCCCTGGATCTTGGGCAGGGCGCCCTTGCCGCGGAAGATCCGCAGGCCAGACCGGCTCACCCGCCGGATCTCGTCGATGACGGGGCGCCCATCGAAGTACTTCAGTTCGATGGTCAGCTCGTGCTTGTTGTTGCCCACGTCCTCGATCCGATATCCGGCGATGTAGCCCTCGCTCTGCAGGACTTTGGCAATTGCCTCCTTCTGCGTTGACGAGGGCATAGAGACGCGCGGCAGGGCCACCTTCTGGCCGTTCCGGATACGCGTCAGCATGTCAGCGATGGGGTCGGAGAGACTCATGGTTTGATGTGCTCGTTCAGCGGTCGTTGTTGGGCGTCTTGCAGCTACCAGCTGGCCTTGCTGATACCCGGAATGTTGCCTGCCAGGGTCAGTTCCCGAAGCTTGGTGCGTGACAGGCCAAACTTCTGGTAGTAACCACGCGAGCGGCCGGTAATCTGGCAGCGGTTGCGCACGCGGCTTGGACTCGAGTCCCGCGGCAGCTTCTGCAGCTTCTCCACAGCAGCCTGACGCTCTTCAGGCGATGCCTTGAGATCCACGATGGTGTCCTTGAGTGCCTTGCGCTTCTTTGCATAGCGCGCGACGAGCTTGGCCCGCTTGACGTCCCGAAGAACCATGGATTTCTTGGCCATAAACTACTTTCGGAAGGGGAAACTGAAGGCTTCGAGAAGCGCGCGTCCACGCTCATCGGTACCCGCCGTGGTGGTAATCGTGATGTCCATGCCCCGGATCTTGTCGATCTGGTCGTAGTCGATCTCCGGGAAGATGATCTGCTCCTGGACGCCCATGCTGTAGTTACCGCGCCCATCGAAGGAGCGGGGATTCAGCCCCCGGAAATCCCGGACGCGTGGTACGGCAATGTTGATCAGCCGGTCAAGGAACTCCCACATCCGCGCGCGCCGCAGGGTCACCTTGCAGCCCACGGGATAGCCCTCGCGGACCTTGAATGTCGCTATCGACTTGCGCGCCAGCGTAATCACCGGCTTCTGGCCGGCAATCTTCGTCATGTCCTGAACGGCCTTCTCAATGATCTTCTTGTCGGTGATCGTGTCACCGACACCCATGTTCAGGGTGATCTTGGTAATGCGCGGCACCTCCATGACGTTGTCGATGCCGAGCTGCTCGCGCAGTTTCGGTACGATGGTGGTCGCGTAGTGGTCCTGCAATCTTGCCATATCGTTTTGTAAATCCCTGTTGCCACCCGGACGGCGTCCGGCGTGCATCAGGCATCCACAACCTCTTTGTTTGACTTGAAGTAACGGACTTTGCGCCCATCTTCCAGGGTCCGGAATCCCACGCGGTCGCCCTTGTCCGTCGCGGCATTAAGCAGCGCAATGTTGGAGATATGCAGGGACATTTCCTTCTCCACAATTCCGCCCTGCAGTCCTTTGGCCGGGTTTGGCTTCTGGTGCCGCTTGACGACGTTGACGTTCTCGACCCAGACGCGGTCGCCATCAATCCTGGTGACTGTGCCCCGCCGGCCCTTGTCGCGACCGGTAGTCACGATGACCTGGTCATTCTTTCGGATGCGCTTCATCTCACAGGACCTCGGGCGCCAGAGAGATAATCTTCATGAACTTCTCATTCCGCAGCTCGCGCGTCACGGGCCCGAAGATCCGGGTTCCGATCGGCTCAAGCTTGTTATTCAGCAGCACGGCGGCGTTGCCATCAAAGCGGATGACTGATCCATCGGGCCGGCGTACGCCCTTGCGGGTGCGCACCACGACCGCGTTGTATACCTCGCCCTTCTTGACCCGGCCCCGCGGAATCGCATCCTTGATGCTGACCTTGATGACATCCCCAACCGACGCGTACCGACGGCGGGTACCGCCCAGAACCTTGATGCACATCAACTGGCGCGCACCGCTGTTGTCAGCGGCGGCAAGGTAGGTTTGCATCTGGATCATGATCTGTTCCCGGTATTACTGGCGTGTTCTGGGCATCTGTAGCTAAAGGTGCGCTGCTGGCACCGGCCTACAGCTCCCCTGCCCGCCTGATGACTTCAACCAGTCGCCAGGCCTTCCGCTTTGAGTACGGCCGGCACTCGGCGATGGCAACCAGATCCCCGGGTCGCGACGTGTTCTCCTCGTCGTGAGCGAGGAGCTTCGTGCTGCGGCGAACATACTTGCCATACTGCGGATGCTTGACCAGTCGCTCGACCACCACGGCAATGGTCTTCTGCATCTTGTCACTCACTACGGTACCCGTAAGTGTGCGGACCTGGCCGGCAGCGTTCTTCGCCGCCCCATCTTCCGCCACGCCGGCTGCCTCGGACTTGCTCATGCCTTGCTACCTGCCTTGTGGGCCCGGCCTTGCTCGCCGAGCAGAGTCTTGATGCGCGCGATGTTACGGCGCACTTTCGCAAACTGGTCCGGCCGGCTGAGCTGGCCAGTGGCCCGCTGCATGCGGAGATTGAACTGCTCCTTGCGGAGACCGAGGAGCTCCTCTCCGAGTTCAGCCTCAGTCTTCTTGCGCAGGTCGGTGAACTTCATGGCGTTATCCAGATTCGCTTAAATGGCATTGCGGGTGACAAACATTGTTGCCACGGGCAGCTTCGACGCCGCGAGACGGAACGCCTCCCGGGCGATTGCCTCGGTGACGCCTTCCATCTCGTAGAGCACACTGCCGGGCTGGACCAACGCGACATAGAACTCCACATTGCCCTTGCCGCTGCCCTGCCGCACTTCAAGTGGCTTGGCGGTAACCGGTTTGTCGGGAAACACCCGGATCCAGATCTTGCCACCACGCTTCACGTAGCGGGTCATCGCCCGGCGAGCCGCTTCTATCTGACGGGCTGTCAGCCGGCACCGGTCCGTGGCCTTGAGCCCGAACTCGCCGAACGCCACCGTGTTGCCTCGCTGGGCGAGTCCACGGTTGCGGCCCTTGAACTGCTTTCTGAACTTGGTGCGCTTTGGTTGCATCATGACTGGAATTCCTTAGCGGGCGACCGGAGCCGTCGCTTCTTCAGCCGGGGCTTCCTGCTGGTCGAAGACCTCCCCGCGGAAAATCCATACCTTGACGCCTATCACGCCGTAGGTCGTCATGGCCTCGGCAAGCGCGTAGTCAATGTCCGCCCGGAACGTATGCAGCGGCACCCGGCCTTCGCGGTACCACTCCGTGCGGGCGATCTCACCGCCATTGAGACGGCCACCGACCTGGACCTTGATGCCCTGGGCTCCAAGTCGCATGGTGTTGGTAACCGAGCGCTTCATCGCGCGCCGGAACATCACCCGCCGCTCCAGCTGCTGGGCGATGCCTTCGGCAACCAGGCGCGCGTCGAGCTCGGGCTTGCGGATCTCGGCAATATTGATCCGGACGTCATTGAGGCTCATCTTCAGCAGCTTGGCGACCTGCGTACGAAGGCTCTCGATATCCTCGCCCTTCTTCCCAATCACGACACCGGGTCGCGCGGTATGAATTGTGATGTTCGCCTTGCGGGCGGGACGCTCGATGTGAATCCGGCCGACCGACGCGTCCTTGAGCTTCTTCATCAGAAACTCCCGGATCAGGTGATCGGACTTGACATAGACCGGGAACGTGCGTGAATCGGCGTACCACTTGGACGACCACTCGCGAGTGATACCCAGACGCATCCCGACCGGATTGACCTTCTGACCCATAGTTAGTTACTCGTCCGCAACCTTGATGGTGATGTGACTGCTGCGCTTCTGGCGCGGAGACGCCCGCCCCTTGGCGGAGGCACGAAACCGACGAAGTCTCGGCGCCTCGTTGACATAAATCGTGGCGACCTTGAGCTCGTCGATATCGGCAGCGTTGTTGTGCTCTGCATTGGCGATGGCAGAATCCAGAACCTTCTTGATCAGGAGCGCGCCCTTCTTGGGCATCAGCTCCAGGATCTGGCGGGCACTGGCCACGGACTTGCCGCGGATGGCGTCAGCCACCAGCCGGCACTTCTGCGCGGAAATGCGCGCGTACTTCAATGTGGCTGAAACCTGCATCTGCGATCCTTATGCCGACTTCTCGGCAGACTTCGTCTTCTTGTCACCGGAATGACCCTTGAACGTCCGGGTGGCTGCGAACTCACCGAGCTTGTGACCCACCATGTTTTCCGTAACAAGGACGGGAATGTGGTCACGGCCGTTATGAATGGCAATCGTCAGGCCAACCATTTCGGGCAGGATCATCGAGCGCCGGGACCAGGTCTTGATCGGCCGGCGAGTATTGGAGCCCACCGCCTGCCGGACCTTGTTGGCCAGGTGCAGGTCGATGAAGGGTCCCTTCTTGATTGAGCGCGCCACTATTCGCTTCCTGTGAGTCGGTTACTTCTTGTTCCGTCGCCGGACGATCATGCCGGCCGTGCGCTTGTTGCGACGGGTCTTGTAGCCCTTGGTCTTGACGCCCCAGGGGGTTACCGGATGCCTGCCACCGGAAGTCTTGCCTTCGCCACCGCCATGGGGATGGTCGACAGGGTTCATGGCCACGCCACGCACCGTCGGCCTGATGCCTCGCCAGCGCTTGGCACCCGCCTTGCCCAGCTTGCGCAGGTTGTGCTCCTCGCGACCAACTTCGCCGACCGTGGCCCGGCACTCCACGTGGACGCGGCGCATCTCACCGGAACGCAGGCGCAGGGTGGTGTACGCGCCTTCACGGGCGACGATCTGGGCACTGCAGCCGGCCGACCGGGCGATCTGCGCACCCTTGCCAGGCTTCAGCTCAATGGCATGCACCTGCGTACCGACCGGAATGTTCCGGAGCGGCAGGGCATTACCGGTCTTGATCGGGGCGTCCCGCCCGGAGATCACCGAGTCGTCAGCTGCCAGCCCCTTCGGGGCGATGATGTAGCGACGCTCACCATCGGCATACAGCAGCAGGGCGAGGTGCGCGCTGCGGTTGGGGTCGTACTCGATCCGCTCGACTTTGGCGGCGATACCATCCTTGTCACGGCGAAAATCGATGATGCGGTATAGGCGCTTGTGGCCACCGCCCTTGTGCCGGGTGGTAACCCGACCGAGATTGTTGCGGCCGGTGCTGCGCTCGAGGCGGGTCACGAGCGGTGCATGAGGCGCCCCCTTGTACAGGTCGGGCGTCGTCACCTTGACCACGAAGCGCCGCCCCGGAGAGGTTGGTCTTGTCTGCTGAAGTGCCATCTGCTTGCCCTGGTACCGTTCCCGAGTGCTGCCTGTCGATGCCTACTCGGCGCCGAGGAAGTCGATGTCCTGGCCTTCGGCCAGTGTCACGTAGGCTTTCTTCCAGTCCTTGCGACGACCCATGCTCCGTCCGAAGCGCTTGCTCTTGCCGGCCACATTGACGACCTGTACGCCGGTGACCTGCACGTCGAACATCAGTTCGACAGCCCGCTTGACGTCGGCCTTGCCAGCGTCACGGCGCACCTTGAACACGAACTGCTTGAGCTTCTCGGCTGCCCGACTGCTCTTCTCCGAAAGGTGAGGACCGATAAGGATGGTCATCAGGCGTTCGTTGGCCAGCTTCACCGGAGCCACTGATTTCTCGCTCATGACAGCCGCTCCCCGACTGCCTTGATCGCGGCCGAAGTAGCCAGCACCTTCTCGAAACGGAGCAGGGCCAGGGGATTGAGCTCGCTCACCTCAATGACATCCACAGAGGGGAGGTTGCGGGCTGCGAGGCGCAGGTTCGTATCAGCACTATCCACCAGGATCAGTACCTGCTGGAGATTGAGGGTCTTCAGAAATGCCGCCAGCTCCTTCGTTTTCGGCGTAGCGGCCTGAATGGCGTCCACAACGACGATGCGATCCTGCCGGACCAGCTCGGAGACCACCGAGCGCATGGCAGCCTGATACATCTTGCGGTTGACCTTCTGGGTGTAGTCCCGGGGACGCGCCGCGAAGGCGCGGCCACCACCAACCCAGATTGGACCGCGCGTTGTACCTGCCCGGGCCCGACCGCTGCCCTTCTGGTTGAAAGGCTTGCGCCCGCCGCCACGAACCTCGGCGCGGGTCTTCTGGGCCTTGGTGCCGGCCCGGCCCCGGGCCATGTATGCGGTCACCACCTGATGGATCAGCGGCTCGTTGAACTTGGCACCGAAGGTGTCATCGGACACCTCCAGATCGCCGCCGCCCTGGATTGCGAGCTTCATTGTGTCCCTCAGCTCTTCTTCGGCCTGCGGACCTTGACCGCAGGTTTGACGACAACGCGCGAGCCCGCATGCCCCGGCACTGCACCCTTGACCAACAGGAGATTGCGCTCCTTGTCGACCCGGACAACTGCCAGGTTCAGGGTGCTCCGGACCACGTTGCCCATGTGCCCCGACATCCGCTTGCCCTTGAATACACGCCCCGGGGTCTGGCGCTGGCCGATGGACCCGGGCGCCCGGTGCGATACCGAGTTGCCGTGGGTGGCGTCCTGGCTCTGGAAATTGTGCCGCTTGATCGTGCCGGCGTAGCCCTTGCCCAGGGTGGTGCCGCGGACATCGACCAGCTGGCCAGCCGTGAAGAACTCAACCGTGATCTCGGAGCCAGCGGGGTGCGCGACGACCTCCTCCGCATTGGCACGGAACTCCCAGAGGCCCTCACCCGGCTCAGTACCTGCCTTGGCGTACTGACCAGCCAGCGGCTTGGCGACGCGGCTGGGCTTGACCGCCCCGGACGTGACCTGCAGTGCCGTATACCCGTCCGATTCCGGGCTCTTGACCCGCGTAACCCGATTCGGCAGTGCCTCAATGACCGTGACGGGCACGGACGCGCCGTCCTCAGTGAAGACCCGCGTCATGCCGCGCTTTTTTCCGACGAGCCCGATGGCCATGCCCACAATTCCTGGTCGCTGTATCCGGTGACTGCCAGGAGGCGCGACCACTGGTCGACGACCCCCTGCAGCCCTGCGATGAATCCTGCGCGGACAGGCCGGCCCCCACCTCGAGGGCTAAACCTGTTCCGTCAGGAGTCCCTGAATCCCTTTGCTGAATGGCTTGCCCGGACTCAGGTCCGGAAAAGCCGCTCGGCGGGATCCTCTAATGTCCGGCCCTGTTTCGAGCCGCTGAGCTAGTTCCCTGAAACCCGGCCACGAGCCGCGAAAGCGGAACCCGACCGGGCAGCGCTCACGCGTAACGCGCTGCAAGGAGCCCTTGCAGCGCGTATCGCGGAGCCGGCTAGTATAACAGCCTCTCGGCTGGTTTCAATTTGCCGTCAATTCAGCTTGATCTGGACGTCGACCCCGGCTGGAAGCTCAAGCTTCATCAGGGCATCCACCGTCTTGTCCGTGGGTTCCACGATATCCATCAAGCGCTTATGCGTGCGGATCTCGTACTGGTCCCGGGCGTCCTTGTCGACGTGGGGGGAGGTCAGGACGGTAAACCGCTCAATCTTGCTCGGCAGGGGCACGGGCCCCCGGACCTGGGCACCCGTCCGCTTGGCCGTATCGACGATTTCCTTGGCCGAAGTATCGATCAGGCGGTGATCGAAGGCCTTTAACCGGATCCGGATGTTCTGACTCTTGGCCATCTGGCGTTCCTATACTATCTGCGTGATTTGCTTCTGAAAATTGGCTGGTTTGCCGGTTACTTGACGATTTTGGCCACCACGCCGGCGCCGACCGTGCGGCCGCCCTCGCGGATGGCGAAGCGCAGGCCCTCTTCCATGGCGATCGGGTTGATCAGCGTCACCACCATCTTGATGTTGTCGCCCGGCATCACCATCTCGACACCTTCCGGCAGCTCGCAGGCGCCCGTCACGTCCGTGGTCCGGAAGTAAAACTGCGGCCGGTAACCCTTGAAGAACGGCGTGTGACGGCCACCCTCCTCCTTGGTCAGCACGTAGATCTCCGCCTCGAAGATGGTGTGCGGGTTGATCGAACCCGGCTTCGCCAGTACCTGGCCACGCTCCACGTCCTCGCGCTTCGTGCCGCGCAGCAGAACGCCCACGTTGTCGCCCGCCTGACCGTCGTCCAGCAGCTTGCGGAACATCTCCACGCCCGTGCAGGTCGTCTTGGTCGTCGCCTTGATGCCGACGATCTCCACTTCCTCGCCCACCTTCACCCGGCCCCGCTCGATACGGCCCGTCACCACCGTGCCCCGACCCGAAATCGAGAACACGTCCTCGATCGGCATCAGGAAGGCGCCATCCACCGCCCGCTCCGGCACCGGAATGAAGCTGTCCATCGCCGCCACCAGCTTCTCGACGCTCGGCATGCCCATGTCGCTGGTATCACCTTCCCAGGCCTTCAGCGCCGAACCGATGATCACCGGCGTCGTGTCGCCCGGAAACTGGTAGATCGTCAGCAGCTCACGCACCTCCAGCTCCACCAGCTCCAGCAGCTCCGCGTCGTCCACCATGTCCGCCTTGTTCAGGTACACCACGATGTGCGGCACACCCACCTGGCGCGCCAGCAGGATGTGCTCGCGCGTCTGTGGCATCGGGCCATCGGCCGCCGACACCACCAGGATCGCTCCGTCCATCTGCGCCGCACCCGTGATCATGTTCTTCACGTAGTCCGCGTGGCCCGGGCAGTCCACGTGCGCGTAGTGCCGGTTGTCAGACTCATACTCCACGTGCGCCGTCGCAATCGTGATGCCACGCGCCTTCTCTTCCGGCGCCTTGTCGATCTGGTCGTATGCCGACACCTCACCACCAAACTTCGCCGCCATCACCTTGGTCAAGGCCGCTGTCAGCGTCGTCTTCCCATGGTCCACGTGACCAATCGTCCCTACGTTGACGTGCGGCTTCGTCCGCTCAAATTTCGCTTTCGACATGTCCAGCTCTCTCTTC
>CAYOXI010000003.1:66853-72349 GCA_964407855.1 uncultured Chromatiaceae bacterium | reverse complement strand
GGAACGCCGAGACGACGGTGTTGGTGTCAGCGACGACGCGCACGGTCGGCGCGGGTGGCGGCGATCTCCGCGTCGATCTCGGCCTCAGTCAGGGCGGGTTCGAGCTCGGCGAGCTTGCCGATCGTGTCGAACAGCCGATCGACCTGGCGCTTCTGCATTGCTTCACGCAGCAGGGCGGCGATGGCCTCGTCGCGGAGCAGGCCCGCTGAGCGGGCGGCTTGGGCGAGATCATCGGGCAGTGAGACGGTGATTTCGGTCATGGCGATCTCCGGTGCCGCGGTGCTTCTCTGCGGCGATTAACATAGTGATGGTCAAGCACAGCAGGGATGATATCGGGTGCTGGGGTTGCGCTAAGGTTACAGCCCCGCCCACCGTCTGTGGAAGCGGCACCTCCGCCGCCTGCCCCAGTGGCCAGAAGATCGAGTGGACGGCGGGCAACCAGCCGAGCAAGATCCCCGTCGCCGGCGGGGACCTGGCCTTCGTCGACGGCCCGGAGCGCCAGCGGGTGCGGCAGGTGGAGAAGCTGGCGGGCGGCCAGATCCGCGCCACCCACTACGTGACCCCGGCCTTCGAGGTGGTGCATGATTCTCAGGAGGGCACCGCTTACACCACCCATGTGTACTTCGGCGACCGGCTGGTGTTCCTGCAGCGGGATGCAGAAGGCGCCACCCATGGGTATTACGTGCATGTGGACATGCAGGGCAGCATTGACCGGCTGACCGACGCCGGTGGCATTAGGCACAACCGCGCCAGCCTTAGCCGGCGGCGCAACCGTCGACCTGGCGATGCCACCCCAGCAGGCGAAGGCCTGCCAAGGCTCAACCGCTACCGTGCCGCCACCTTCTCCGGGCTGCTGACCGTCATCGTGATCCAGCCGTCCGCGTCGATGTCGGACACGTCTACCTCAATGCCCATGATCTCCGCCTGCAGCTCCATCAGCGGCCGGGTGTAGATATCGTGGATCTCCTGCTCGGTCAGGTTGTGCTGGCCGAGCGGCACGGACACGGCCAGGACATTGCCGTAAGGCGCCTTCCAGCGCATCGTGGTGCCGGTGCGCTGGTACTCCTGCACCAGCTGGTAGAAGCAGGCGGTACGCTCGGTGAGGGCGATGGTGCCAAGCTCGAGGCTGCCGCCATCCCGGATCATCTTGCCGACCCGGTTGATCATGAACATCTGGGTCTTGGCCTCGTGCTCGATCAGCTCCTTGACCATCCCGTTGTCCTTGGCGAACTGCACTGTGGTCAGGTGGGCCTTGACCAGCGCGTCGTTGGGCTCGTGCTGGTAGGGCGTGTCATTGCTGATGGTCTTGATGGACTTGGCCACGGCCAGCCCGAGCATGCGCTGCTGCTCCGGCGTGAAGTCAAGGGTCTCGCCATTGTTGGGCTTGGCGTCCCGGATAGCCTTGACGATCGCGTCCGTGAGCACCTGCTCCCGGCCTTCGAAGCCGGTGTGCTCATAGAAGGCGTCGGGGGTCGGGATTGCCCGGGGCTTGCCGTCCCCACCGCCGGAATGGCCGCCGGCCATCACCGTGAGGCTGGCAAGCAGGGTGGTGCCGAACAGAGCTGCAGTGCTAATCAGACGCATGGGATCTCCCCGTTAAAGGTGTTGATGCGCCGATCCTAACGAGACTCCGGCTGCCGGGTAAGGGGTGGCCCGGCCGCGACCTCCCTGTGGTCGCGGCCGGGCCCCAGTGGCGACACGAGCGGCGACAGTTTTTAGAGCAGTGCGGCGGCCAGCGCGTCGTCCACGGTCTCCAGCCAGATAAACTCGAGCTGGTTCCGGGCATTTTCCGGGATGTCCTCCAGATCCTTCTGGTTGCGGGCCGGCAGCAGCACCGTGTGGATGCCTGCTCGCAATGCAGCGAGCGTCTTCTCCTTGATGCCGCCCACCGGCAGGACCAGGCCCCGCAGACTGATCTCGCCGGTCATCGCCACGTCGCTGCGCACCTTCCGCCCCGTCAGCAGCGAGGCGATGGCCATGAACAGCGCCACGCCGGCGCTGGGGCCATCCTTGGGAATGGCGCCGGCCGGCAGATGCACGTGCAGGTCCCGGGTGGCGAAGTCGAAGCCCGGCAGGCCCAGCGTGTCTGCCCGGCTGCGTACCAGGCTGAAGGCGGCCTGCGCACTCTCCTTCATCACGTCGCCCAGCTGGCCGGTCAGGATCAGCTGGCCCTTGCCGGGCATGCTGGTGGCCTCGATGAACAGGATGTCGCCGCCCACCGGCGTCCAGGCGAGGCCCGTGGCGACGCCTGCCGTGCTGGTGCGCAGGGCCACCTCCGACTCGTAGCGCGCGGCACCCAGGATCTCCCGGACAGCGGTTTCGTCGGCATCCACATGGGTCACCGTTGCTTCCGAGATCCGCACCGCCACGTTGCGCAGGATCGAGCCGACCTTGCGCTCCAGGTTGCGCACGCCCGCTTCCCGGGTGTAGTTGGCGATGATTTCTGCCAGGGCAGCATCGCTGATCGTGACCTGCTCCGCCGTCAGGCCGTTGGCCTTGAGCTGCCGGTCGAGCAGGTAGCGGCGGGCGATCGCGAGCTTCTCTTCCTGCGTATAGCCGGGCAGCTCGATGATCTCCATCCGGTCCCGCAGCGGTCCCGGAATGGTGTCCAGCTGGTTGGCGGTGGCGACGAAGAACACCTTGGAAAGGTCAAACGGGACTGCCAGGTAGTTGTCCCGGAAGGTGGCGTTCTGCTCCGGATCCAGCACCTCCAGCAGCGCGGCCGACGGGTCGCCGTGGAAGCCGGCGCCGAGCTTGTCCATCTCGTCCAGCATGAAGACCGGATTGCGGGTGCCGGCCTTGCGCAGCTGCTGGACAACGGTGCCGGGCAGGGCGCCGACATAGGTACGCCGGTGCCCCCGGATCTCGGCCTCATCGTGGACGCCGCCGAGCGAGGCGCGGACAAACTTCAGCCCGAGCGCCCGCGCAATGCTCTGGCCGAGCGAGGTCTTGCCCACACCCGGCGGGCCGACGAAGCACAGGATCGGCGAGCGGCCTTCGGGATTGAGTTTGCGGACGGCCAGGTACTCGAGGATGCGCTGCTTCACCTTCGCCAGGCCGAAGTGGTCCGCGTCGAGGATCTGCCTCGCCCGGGCGATGTCGATGTTCTCCTCGTCGAGCTTCGACCAGGGGAGACTGACAAGCCAGTCCAGGTAGCTGCGCACCATCGAGGTCTCGCCGGAGCCCTCCGGCATCTGCTCCAGCCGCCGCAGTTCCTTGCGGGCCTGGGTCAGGGCCTCGTCGGGCAGGCCCGCCTTTTCCAGCGCCTCGCGCAGGTCGTCGAGTTCGCTCTGTTCGCCGGTATCGCCCAGCTCCTTCTGGATGGTCCGGAGCTGCTCCCGCAGGTAGAACTCCCGCTGGCGGTCCGCGAGCTTTTCCTTGGTCTGCTCGTCCACCTGCCGCGAGAGCTTCAGCACTTCCACCTGATGGGAAAGCAGATCCAGCACCCGGTCGAGGCGCAGCTGCACATCAAAAATCTCGAGCACCTCCTGCTTCTGCTGGGGCTTGATGTCGAGAAAGCCGGCTACCAGATCCGCCAGCTGCGACGGGCTTTCGATCTGCTGGATCACGCCGGCGAGTTCCGGCATGGACTGCGGCAGCAGCGCGATCGCCTCAATCGCCCGCTCCTTGAGGATGCGCGACCGGGCTTCGAGGGCCGCGCTTTCAACGGCGGGCTCGTGGATCAGGTCAAACCTGGCGGCCATGAAGGGCAGTCCCGGGAGCGGGTCGAGCGTCCTGAAGCGCTGCTCGCCCTGGCAGACCACATGCTGGGTACCATCCCTGGCCGTGAAGTAGCGCACCACGCGGGCGATGGTACCGACCGGGTGCAGATCCGCTGGCTGGGGCTCATCCACGGAGGGATCCCGCTGCATCACGAGACCGATGCGGCGGCCGCTCCGGGCAGCCTCCTCGGCGGCCGCGAGCGATACGCGCCGGCCGATGGTGAGGGGAATGACCGCGCCGGGAAAGACCACGGTGTTGCGGACGGGCAGGAGGATAAGCACATCCTCCGGAACCTGGGTCGCGGGGACGCCGGTGGACTCGAGCTTGTCGTTGTCACTCATGGGGACTCCCCGTAGAAGATTTAAGACCTCTTCCGGAGATTGAGGCGTCCCACTGGTTTTCAATGCGGCGGGGCGAGAACTCAGGCGCTGAGGCGACGGCTCGTGCCCGTAATGGCAGTGCGTTCCATCTCCAGTTCGTGGATCCGGGCTTCCAGTGCCCGTATCTGGGCCGTGGCAGCTGCCAGCTCAGTCTTCAGCGCATTCTTGAGGCGGATCTCGCCCTTGAGCGTGTTCTTGGCCTGGGCGTACTGGCGAAGGTAGGCGGCCACCTGGTCTTCGAGCGTCCCCACATGCCGCACCGTTCTGGCCAGCTCTTCCTGCGCGCCCCGCAACTGATGGGTGAGAACTTCGGTTGCCCGTTTCTCCCGTGCGCCCTCGACATCGACGGTGACCTGGCGAGTTTCCACCGGATCCTGGCTGGCGGGCGCCGCGCCGCCACCGGTCCACCAGGCAATGACGCCGCCGCCCAGCAGTGCCGCGACACTGGCGCTGGCCATGACGACCATCAGCTCGTTGGACATAGGGGCTATCCCGGTTACCCGGACATAACGTAGGCCTTGCCCGGCCCGCCGTCTGTGGGCTTGCTCTCAGTTTTCGGGCCCGCCGACCGCTCCCTCCAGGTCCATCCAGGCGGGGCTTGCCGGGTAGCGGCGGATGGGGGAAGAATTGGGGCAACGCCTGCCGTTTTTGAGGTCCGGGGTGCTCCCTATCCTTCCGCCGCCGCTGCCCACCGATCACCGGGCCGCCCTGAATGGAAACAGGGACCTGCACGGACGTCGATCAACATATCAGGACAAAGTGACGGGATATATCCTGTCACTTCGAACCCCTATGAGTAGTTAGGCCGCAAGATGTACACAGCATCGTGGACCTCAGCACGGTGGTTAGCCGCAGCTCTTGCCTTCGCAACTCTCAGCGCCGTGGCCACTTCGATTCACATTCCCTCTATGCGATGCAGCGGTCGGCACTTGTCGTCACGCCGCTTGCAGGAACTGCAAGCAGCTCCCAAAGGTTTCGAGCAGCAAGCGGCGCGCCGACTGCGCGCCGCCGTTGATCGCGGACGTTGGACCATATGAACCGGTTCTACCCGGTGCCCGTGAACCACACCGACGAATCTGTCGCGCGCGCCATTCATGCGGTGCAGATGAGTGCCTACGCACAGGAGGCTCTACTGCTTGGAGTGCTCCAGGTTCCTCCACTTTCTCGTACGGTCGAGGACGTTCGCACCAGCCTGGAGACATTCCTTGCTGTGCGCATCGATGGCCAACTGCCAGGAAGGAGATCCCAGCTGCCCGGCGCAGTAGCCGGTGTTGCTGGAAGCGGGCTACCTGACGGGGCCCGGCGGCTCGGCGTTCAGCCGGCTCCGGTGCATGCTGTACGCGAAGTACACCACCATGCCGAGGCCGGTCCAGAGCACGAAGCGGATCCAGGT
>CAYOXI010000003.1:0-66753 GCA_964407855.1 uncultured Chromatiaceae bacterium | reverse complement strand
CGGAACTTCGGGTGCACGCCGGACAGCCAGTCACCCAGCAGTCCGTCCCGGGACATCGCAAAGAACACCCGCACCTGGCCCATGAGCATGACGATCAGTACGCTGGTGATGCCCGCCACGGCGCCGAAGGAGACCAGCGCCGCGCCCCACTTGAAGCCCAGCAGCTGCAGTGCCGAGGCGACCGGCGCATTCACGTCCACCTCCTGCCAGGGCAGCATGCCGGTGAGCACGCCGGCCACCAGCAGGTAGAGCAGCGTGCAGACCACGAGTGACCCGATGATGCCAATCGGCAGGTCCCGCTGGGGATTCTTGGCTTCCTCAGCCGTGGTCGAAACCGCATCAAAGCCGATGTAGGCGAAAAACACGATGGCCGCCGCCGCACCCACCCCGGCGAAGCCGTTGGGCATGTAGGGCGTCCAGTTGGCTGGATCAATCTCCGTCGAGCCGACCGCAATGAAGAAGCCGATCACGGCCAGCTTCAGGACCACAATGAAGGAAGTCACCCGGGCGCTCTCCCGGATACCCACCGTCAATACCCAGGTGCAAAGCAGCACAATGATCACGGCGGGAAGATTGATGATGCCGCCATCGTCGCCCCCGGGCGGGGTGATCGCCCAGTGCGGCAGGTTGATGCCACCCAGTTCCAGCAGCTTCGCGAAGTACCCGGACCAGCCGATGGCCACCGCCATGCTGGCCACGCCGTACTCGAGGATCAGGTTCCAGCCGGTGATCCAGGCGACGAACTCGCCCAGCGTCGCATAGGAATAGGTGTAGGCACTGCCGGCCACCGGAATCATCGAGGCGAACTCGGCATAACACAGCGCGGCCAGCACACAGGCGAGGCCCGCCAGCAGGAATGACAGGGTGATGCCCGGCCCGGCCCCCAGGCGAACGGTATCGCCGACGATCGCGGTGCCGATCAGCACGAATATTCCCGTGCCGATGATGGCGCCGACGCCCAGGGAAACCAGGTCGGTGGCCGTGAGCGTGCGGTTGAGGCGGTGCCTGGAATTCTCGGCGTCGGAGAGGATCTTGCGCAGGGGCTTGTTGCGGAACATCCGTTCCCGGACCGACAGTGGCTTTGACATCAGACCCTCGTCCCCTGTGCAGTGCGGGCGCGAGTATAGCAATCAGGTGGCGGGCGTCCGGTCCGCAGGACACCCGGATTTTTGCGTTGCAATTGGCCTGGAGGAGCCCGCTAGACCCCTTCGCTTCGATGCAATGCCCATGCTAGAGTCGGCGCAAAGGTCACGTTGCCGCACCCCGTGGCCATCGGTCGTCAAGGGAGAAAAGCTGGGCGCACGCTAGCCGATTCGCAACTGTTCTGGATGTCCCCGTCGAATCCGCGCGCACCGATCTTTGTAGCTCTTTCGTGCATCCCCTTCCCCGGATTGCCTCCTGACTGAAATGCGCAGCGCCCGGTTCCTGCCATTGCCGACCGCCATTGCCCGGGCTTCGCTTTACCTGCCCCTTGCGGCCCTGCTGCTGGCCCTGTCGGTTGCCGGCGCTGACGACTCGCCGGCACCCGGCGGCGATAACGGGGTCCGGATTGCCAAGGGCCGCAAGGTCGACATCCAGTACACGCTGACGCTCGACAACGGCACCACCGTCCAGACCAATGTGGATGGTCCGCCGCTGTCCTACACAGCGGGAGAGGGGCAGGTGATCCCGGGGCTTGAGGCGGCGCTCGAGGGGAAGAGTGCCACTGACCGCGTCCGGGTGAAGATCAGTCCGGAAGATGCCTACGGACCGGTCGACGCCAAACTGATGCAGGAAGTTCCGCTCGACAAGATCCCGGAGGATGCGCGCCGGGTGGGCACGTTGCTCAGCGCGCAGGGGTTCGACGGCCCGATCCGGGTCGCCGAGGTGCGTTCTGACGTGGTGGTGCTCGATTTCAATCACCCCCTCGCCGGCAAGGCACTGACATTCGATGTTCTCGTGCTGTCCGTCAACTGAGGAGTTCAGGGGTACCGTCATGACCAGGATATACGTAGGCAACCTGCCTTATACCGCCGATGAAGACTCAGTCCGCACGCTGTTCTCGCAACACGGTGCTGTGGATGCCGTCCGGCTGATCAATGATCGCGAGACCGGGAGATTCCGGGGATTCGCGTTTGTCGAAATGCCTGAATCCGATGCCCAGACTGCCATTGCCAGGCTCAACGGCCACGATATGGAAGGTCGTCAGTTGCGGGTCAACGAAGCGCGCGAACGTGAGGGTGGTGGTGGCGGGGGCCGCGGTCGGGGCGGCTTTGGCGGAGGCGGAGGCGGAGGCGGCTACGGCGGTGGTGGCGGCCGGGACGGTGGCGGCGGCTACGGTGGTGGCGGTCGGGATGGGGGCGGTGGCGGTCGGGATGGGGGCGGCCGGGGCCGCGGCGGTCCCCGCTACTAGCCGGCGGAACGGGGCGGTCTGAGTCCCGGGGTTGCGCTGCGCCCCGGGGAGTTCATGCGCCGGAATTTTCTGGTGGGCCCGCCAGGACTCGAACCTGGAACCAAGAGATTATGAGTCTCCTGCTCTAACCAATTGAGCTACAGGCCCCTGCCTGGCGCATTCTAGCAGTGAAGCCCGCGCAGCCCCCGGATGGTCAGGCGTGCGTGCCCGACATAAACTGTCGCCATGACAAAGCGCACTGCGGACCTGCCACCACTTCCCGGGCTCCCCGGGCTGATTCGCGATCTGCGCCACCAGGAAGCCATGCGTCAGGGCCTCGGCCTGGCGCTGATGCCGTTCCTGGCCTGGTGGTCACGGCCGGTTCCCGCGCTATTCATGGTGGGAGCCGTCCTGGTGGTGCTGGGCTGCCTCGTGCGGATCTACGCGTCGGGCTTCATCGTCAAGAACCGGCAGCTGGCGACGGATGGTCCGTATTCACTGGTCCGCCATCCGCTGTATACCGGCAATCTCCTCGTCCTGGTCGGCTTCACGGTGGCCTCGGGTCTCTGGTGGGCGCCGTTGCTCGCCGCTGCTTTCTGGTGGTTCTACTATCCGACCGCCATCGAATACGAGGATCGGAAAATCCACCGGATATTTGGCGAGCCGTGGGAGCGCTGGAGCCAGACGGTGCCGGCGGTGATCCCGCGCCGTCTCATTCCGACGGGCCGCAGCGGTGGTGGCTGGTCGCTGATGACGTCGGTACGACAGAATGCCGAGCCCGTGGTGATTGCCTTCACGCTGATCTGCATAGGCTGGATCGGCATGCGGGTGTGACCGTGTCCCGCCCCGGTCGGGGACGTTTCCTGAGCCGCGGCTACCAGGGTGCCGTGTTCCTCCAGGGGGATGGCAGCGGAAGACGGGTGGTAAAGATCCCGACCGGCCGCTGGCCGGCTCTTCATCTGCGCCGCGCCATGCTCCGCCGGGAGTACGCAGCCTACGGGCGGGTCGACGGCGTTCCCGGGATTCCCCGCTGTCACGGACTGCAGCCCGATGGCGGTCTGGTCCTTGAGTTCATGGACGGCGAACCCTATCGGGAGAACCTGCCGGCCGTGATGGACCACCGCGACCGGTTCTTTGGCGAGCTGCGCGAGCGGATCCTCGCCCTGCATGCCGTTGGCGTAGCCCATGCCGACCTGAAGCGCAGGGGCAATATCCTCGTCAGCCCGGAGGGCCACCCGATCCTGCTCGACTTCGGTTCCTGTGTATTGAGGCATGCCGATGGTGGCTGGCTGAACGCGATGCTGTTTCGCCAGGCCTGCCGGATGGACCTGAATGCCTGGATAAAGCTCAAGTACCGGCGCCGCTACGACCAGATCGCCGCGGAAGACCAGGCCGACTACCAGCCGACGCTGATCGAAGGCGCTGCGCGGGCCGTGCGCATGGCCTGGCGCAAGCTCACCGGGCGGAGCTTTCGCAAGGCGCGTCGACGGCGCCGGGAGCAGGAGTTGCGCTGAGGGTCCCGTCGCAGTCCAGGGATCAGCGATCCGCCGTTTCCGGGCCGGGGTCCCGCCGCACAGCTTCACCCAGTTCCCGCGCCGGAGCGGCTGCTTCCGGTGCCGGCGCCGGCTTTTTCCTCTGGCGACAGATTTTCCCGCGCGTACCCGCGACCCGCACGTCGAAGCGCCGACCGTCCGCTTCTACGATCACCTGGTTGCCCGGTGTGATCACCTGGGCGTAGAGCATGCCCGGGTCCGGGCAGTCGAGGCTGGTATCCGGAAAGTCGCGGGACTCCATGCGGACGACGCGGGTTGCCGCAATCCCGACGCCCAGCTCGGCCGCAACCGCCTGACGCGCAATGTCGGCGGGCGACTCCGGACCCCGCTCGGCGGTGCATCCGGCCTGGCCGATTGCCAGGCTGAGCGCGCCAAACAGCACGCCCGCCGTGAGACCCACTGGGACGCGGCCACGCATCGGCCGGGTTACCCTTGCTGCCCTGACGTTGCCGGATTGCCACTGGAATCTGCCCATAGCCAATGATGATAATCTCGCGCGTGCAGCTTTTTCTCCTTTCGGCGATGATCATCCTTGCGCTGGCGACCGTCGCCGCCATGGGTTCCCGCCATCATTGGGTGCTGGAGCTCTTCTCCCACTTCCGCCTGCACTACCTGGTGGCCCAGACTGCACTGATCCTGCTGCTGCTGGTCTGCCGGGCGTGGCCCTGGGCAGCGCTCGCGATCCTCACTGCGGTGCCCAACCTGCTCATCGCCGGCCCCTATCTGCCGGGCCTGCTCCGCGCGCCGGCAGCAATGCCCCCGGGCGATGCCCGACCGCACACCCTCGTGGCAGTCAACCTGCTCCACAACCAGAAGAAGACCGGCGCGATGCAGGCCTACCTGCAGGAACGTTTGCCTGACGTGCTGGTGCTGTCCGAGTTCACGCCCCGCTGGGCAGAGGTGCTGGCGGACCTGGGGCAGCGCTATCCGCACTCCATCCTCCAGCCCCGACCGGATGCCTGGGGCATGGCCCTGTATTCCCGCTACCCGCTGGCCGAGCAGGAGCTGCTGAATCTGGGTGACGACCGGACTCGCCATTTTCGCGTGCGTCTCCTGCTGCCAGGCGGTTCCGTGGAGCTTTATGCCGTGCACCTCGCCTCGCCCATCAGCGGGCGCCGCGCCGGGGAACGTGATCGCCAGCTCGAGGTGCTGGCCGGCAGGGTCGCCGCTGGCGACCCGGAAGTGCCGAAGATCGTGGCCGGTGACCTGAACCTGACGCCGTACTCGCCGTACTTCGACCGTTTCCTCCGGGCCGCGGGCCTGGAGGATGCCCGGCGGGCGCTCGGCCACCACGGCACCTGGCCGGCCGCACTGGGCGCGGCTGGCATCCAGATTGATCATTGCCTCGTCAGCCCGGGAGTGCGGGTGGCCAGCGTGCGTGCCGGCAGGCGGGCCGGCTCCGATCATCGGCCCCTGGAGTGCGACATCGTTCCCGGCTCCTGAGAGACGTGCCGGTGGCGACCAGGCCGGGGCCTGCGACTGTGCCGGGCATCTCGGAACCCGGTACTCTGCCCGGCGACACTCTCGCCGGGCAGAGTGGTGACAGGAGGGGGTGCCATGGAGCTGGTTTCCGACATTCTCGGCATATTTTCGGCCCTGTTCGTCGTGGCCCTGGGTCTGGGCGCCCTGGCAGTGGGCGTGATGTACGTGGTGGACATCACCCAGACCACCCATGCGATTCGCCGCAACTATCCGGTGGTCGGCCGCTTCCGCTACGCCTTCGAGACCCTTGGCGAGTTTTTTCGCCAGTACTTCTTTGCCATGGACCGTGAGGAGCTGCCGTTCAACCGCGCTGAGCGGTCCTGGGCTTATCGGGCCGCGAAAGGCGTGGACAGCACCGTCGCCTTCGGCTCCAGCCGGGACCTGCGGCCGGCGGGGACGCCCATCTTCGTCAATGCCGCCTATCCGGACCTGGATGAGAGCCACCGCCCGACAGCCCCGCTCACGATCGGCCCTCACTGCCGGATGCCCTATACGACGGACCGCTTCTTCCACATTTCAGCCATGAGCTTCGGTGCCATCTCCCGCCCGGCCGTTCAGGCCCTCTCCCGGGGCGCGAAGGCGGCGGGCTGCTGGCTGAATACCGGGGAAGGCGGGCTTGCGCCTTATCACCTGGAGGGCGGGGCTGACCTGGTCTTCCAGATGGGCACGGCCAAGTACGGCGTCCGGAACGCCCGCGGTGAGCTGGACGAACAGAAGCTCCGCGAGCTGGCCGCGCATCCCCAGGTGCGCATGATCGAGGTGAAGCTGAGCCAGGGTGCCAAGCCCGGGAAAGGCGGCATCCTCCCCGGCGGCAAAGTGACCCGGGAGATCGCCGCGATCCGCGGCATCCCGGCCGGCCAGGACTCACTCAGCCCGAACCGGCACGCCGAGATCCGCAACGGCACCGAGCTGCTGGACTTCATCGGTCACGTGCGGGAGATCACCGGCAAGCCGGTGGGCTTCAAGACGGTCATCGGGTCGCTGGGCTGGCTGGAGGAACTCTGTACCGAGATCCATCGCCGCGGTCTGGTTGCTGCCCCGGACTTCATCACCATTGACTCGGGCGATGGCGGCACCGGCGCCGCGCCTATGGCCCTCATCGACAATGTGGGGCTCCCCATCCGGGAAAGCCTGCCGATGGTGGTCGACCTGCTGGCCCGGGAAGGGCTGCGGAACCGGATCCGGGTGATCGCCAGCGGCAAGCTGACGACCCCGGCGAACGTGGCGCTGGCCCTGTGCCTCGGTGCGGATTTCGTCACCTCTGCCCGGGGCTTCATGTTTGCGCTCGGCTGCATCCAGGCGCTGCGCTGTAACCAGAACAACTGTCCAACCGGCATCACCACCCATGATCCTCACCTGCAGCGCGGCCTCGTGCCGACGGACAAGGCCGCACGGGTGGCGCGCTTCCAGCAGAACATGGAAAAGGAAGTGAGCGTGATCGCCCATTCCTGTGGTGTGCCGGAAGCCCGGTCGCTGCACCGGGAGCATTGCCGGATCGTGCAGGGCGACGGCCGCTCGCTGACCCTGGCGGAGCTCTACCCGCTGCCAACCGCCACCGTCATGCACATCGGCGGGCAGGACGCAGCAGTGGCCTGAAAGCGGCCGGTCAGTCGTCGATCAGGAAACTCCGCAGCTGGTCGCTGCGGGAGGGATGGCGCAGCTTGCGCAGCGCCTTGGCCTCGATCTGCCGGATCCGTTCCCGGGTCACGTCGAACTGCTTGCCGACTTCCTCGAGGGTGTGGTCGGTATTCATGTCGATGCCAAAGCGCATGCGCAGCACCTTGGCCTCGCGGGGCGTCAGGCCGGCCAGCACGTTGTGGGTGGTTTCCTTGAGGCTTTCCATGGTGGCCGCCTCAATGGGCGACGACACGGTGGTGTCCTCGATGAAATCCCCGAGGTGGGAGTCCTCGTCGTCGCCGATCGGGGTCTCCATCGAGATCGGCTCCTTGGCGATCTTCAGGACCTTGCGCACCTTGTCTTCCGGCATGTCCATGCGGACCGCCAGCTCTTCAGGCGTCGGTTCGCGGCCCATCTCCTGGAGCATCTGCCGGGAAATGCGGTTGAGCTTGTTGATCGTCTCGATCATGTGCACCGGGATGCGGATGGTGCGGGCCTGATCCGCGATCGAGCGCGTGATGGCCTGCCGGATCCACCAGGTCGCGTAGGTGGAGAACTTGTAGCCCCGCCGGTACTCGAACTTGTCCACGGCCTTCATCAGGCCGATGTTGCCCTCCTGGATGAGATCCAGGAACTGCAGGCCGCGGTTCGTGTACTTCTTGGCAATCGAGATCACGAGGCGCAGGTTGGCCTCGACCATTTCCTTCTTGGCCCGCCGCGCCTTCGCCTCGCCAATCGAGACTTCCCGGTTGATCTCCTTGATCTCCGGAATGGTGAGGTGGGCTTCGTCTTCGATCAGCAGCAGGCGCTTCTGGGCCTTCTGGATGTCTTCCTGCATCTTCAGCAGCGCCGAGGAGTGCTTGCGCTTGGCCTTGATGTGCTTGTCCACCCACTTGAGGTTGGTCTCGTTGGCCGGGAAGGTCGCGAGGAAGTCCTTGCGGGGCATGCCGCAATCCCGGACACAGATCTGCATGATCTTCCGCTCGACGCCACGGATGCTGGCCACGGTGTCCCGGAGTGAATTGGCAAGCTGGTCGAAGAGCTTCGGCGCCAGCTTCAGCTCCATGATCTCCTCGGCGAGCTTCTGGCGCGCCTTGATGACCTTCTTGTCGCTGGTGCCGAGCTTCTCCATGTCGGCAAGGACGCGCTTGTGCCGCCGGAAAATGGATTGCAGGCGCTTCTCGGCCTCAATGGGATCAGGGCCCAGATCCTCCTCGGCCTCAGCCACGTCGTCATTGCCATCGTCGTTGTCGTCTGCCTGCTCGGCCTGCGCCTCACGGGAGACCGGCGGCGCAATCTCGTCGGGCGCATTGGGATCGATGAAGCCGGTGAGGACTTCCTGCAGACGGGCCTCGCCGGCCTGCACAGGCGCGTACGCGCGGGCCAGCACGTCCACCGTGGGTGGGAACATGGCAATCGACTGCTTGACCTGGTCGAGGCCTTCCTCGATGCGCTTGGCGATACGGATCTCGCCTTCGCGGGTCAGCAGCTCGACAGTGCCCATTTCGCGCATGTACATGCGCACGGGATCGGTGGTGCGGCCAAACTCGCTGTCGACGGTCGCAATCGCCTGGGCGGCTTCCTCGGCGGCCTCGTCGTCCGTGGCAACCGGGGCATCGGAAAGCAGGATCGACTCGGTATCCGGTGCCTTCTCGTACACCGTGATTCCCATGTCGTTGATCATGTTGACGATATCTTCGATCTGCTCCGGATCGACGATGTCGTTGGGCAGGTGGTCGTTGACCTCCGCATACGTCAGGTAGCCCTGCTCCTTGCCGCGGGCAATCAGGAGCTTCAGCTGGGACTGTTGTTCCGAGGTCGTGGTTTCGATCGGCTCACTCACGCGCCAGCCCTCTTTGTGAAATCAGATAAAAGCCCGACATCATACAGGACAGCGGGGGATGCGCCCAAGCACGGGCAGTGGCGTCTTCTGTCCTGTCGGCAGGCTCCCACTGAACCTTTATCCCGGGCAGTCGTTGTCACGTGGCGGTACCGCTTTCGGGGCCGGTTCCGGCCAGCAGGCGCTGGAGGCGGGTCAGGCGTTCCCGTTCCGGAGCAGAAAGGCCGTCAAGGCCGGCTTTATGCAGCAAACCGGCGTGTTCATGTTGCAGTGCGGCCGAGGCCAGCCGTTGCAGGCAGCCGGCGAATTCGCGGGCTGCCCCCTCCGCATCCACCAGTGGCTCTTCCGCCAGCAGGCCGGCCAGGTGCGGGTACTCCGGGCGGTCCCGCCAGCGTTCCAGCAGGGCAGGCGGGACCACGCCCGCCGGGCGACCCGCGAGGCCCCGCGCGACGCCATGCAGCTCGGCGAGCAACTCGACCCCCCGCTGGCCCGAGGCCGCCAGGTCGGGCGGCAGGGGAACCTCGGCGGCCACCGCGGGGTAGTGCATCAGGAGGCTGATGGCCTGCCGGCCCAGCGAGCCTCGGGTCGAGGCGGTGCTCCGGCGACCGGCCGCCGCCTGCCGGGCACCGGATACGACCCGCGCGGGGACTGCTCCGGCAGCCGCAGCCGGTTGGCGGGACGGCAAGCCCAGCAGATCATCCACCCGGTTGCGGGCGAGGCCGAGGCGATGTCCCAGTTCGGCCGTGAGCAGTTCCTGGTAGACCGCGCCCGGAATCTGGGCCAGCAGAGGTTTGGCGAGTGCCGCCAGCCGGGCCTTGCCGTCCAGGCTGTCCGTATCGACGCCCTGGCCGAGACTGTCCAGCAGGAATGCGGACAGGGGCTCGCTGGCGCCCAGGCGCGTGCGAAAAGCCTCGGCGCCCTCGCGTCTCACCAGCGAGTCCGGGTCGTCCCCCTGTGGCAGGAGGAGAAACCGGATCTGCCGTCCGTCCTCCAGTACCGGGAGGCTGACCTGCAGGGCCCGCCAGGCGGCTTCACGGCCCGCACGGTCGCCGTCGAAGCAGAACACGACGCTGCCGGCAACGCCGAAGAGGCGGCGGAGGTGTTCGGCAGTGGTTGCCGTACCCAGTGTCCCGACCACGTTCCGGATGCCGTGGGCGGCCAGCATGACCACATCCATGTAGCCCTCGACGACCAGCAGGGTGGTCAGGGTCCGTTCTGCGCGCCGCGCCTCGTACAGTCCGTACAGCTCCCGGCCCTTGTGAAACACGGGGGTCTCGGGCGAATTGAGGTACTTCGGCTCGCCATCCCCAATGATGCGGCCGCCGAAGGCGATCGTCCGGCCCCGGGAGTCGCGGATCGGAAACATGATCCGTTCGCGGAAGCGGTCGTAGAAGCCGCCGGCATCCCGCTGGATAACCAGCCCTGCGCGCAGGAGGTTCTGGCGCTGCTCCTCGCTCTCGCCAAGCGCTGCCAGCACGGTATCCCAGCCGGCCGGAGCGAAGCCGATGCCAAAGTCCCGGGCCGTCTCCCCATCAAGGCCCCGCTGCCGCAGGTACTCCACGGCCACCGGGTGTTCCCGCAGGTGCCGGCGATAAAGCTGGGCAGCCTGGTCGAGCACGCCGTAGAGGGGTTCGAGGGATTCCCGCTGTTCGCCATCCGCCCGCGGGACGGGAATGCCCACGCTGCGTGCCAGCTCCTCAACGGCCGCCGGAAACTCCAGGCGCTCGAACTCGATCAGGAAGCCCAGCGCCGTGCCGTGCGCGCCACACCCGAAGCAGTGATAGAAGCCCTTTTGTGGACTGACCCAGAACGACGGCGTCTTCTCGCTGTGGAATGGGCAGCGTGCCTTGTATTCGCGGCCGGCGCGGGTGAGAGGCACCCGGGAGCCCACCACCTCAACGATATCGGCCCGCTGTACCAGGTCGTCGATGAAGTCCTGGGGGATGCGACCACTCACCGTCGAGGGGCTGCCCTTGGATCTGGGTGGAGGATCGGCGTGGATCAACCGGCGGAGAGGCGGGCCTTGACCCGTTCACCGATGGTGCTGAAGTCGGCGCGCCCCTGCGCCCGCTCGCGCAGTACCGCCATCACCCGCCCCATGTCCTTCATGCTGGCCGCGCCCGTCTGGGCAACCACCTCGTCGATCAGCGACGTCAGCTCTTCGGGTGACAGGGCGCTCGGCAGGTAGGGCTGGAGAAGGTCAATCTCGGCCAGTTCGCGTGCCTGGAGTTCCGGCCGGTTGCCGGCGGCAAACTGGCTGGCGGATTCGCGCCGCTGCTTGATCTGTTTTTCGAGGATCTGCAGCACTGACGTGTCGGTGGTTTCCGTGCGCTCATCCACTTCCCGCTGCTTGATGGCGGCGAGCAGCAGCCGGATCACGCCAAGCCGCTCGCGTTCGCCGGCGCGCATCGCGGCTTTCATGTCTTCCTGGATCCGGTTCTTGAGGGCTGACACGCGGAACTCCCCTGGTCAGGCGCGGGGCAGCGCCGCCCGCGGGGGCGGCGGGTAGCGGTCAGTAAAGCCGCTTGCGCCGGTTGGTCTCACGGGCGCTGCGCTTCTGCTGGCGCTTCACGGCAGCGGCCTTCTTGCGCTTCCGTTCCTGGGTCGGCTTTTCATAGAACTCGCGGCGACGCAGTTCGGTCAGTACCCCCGCTTTTTCGCAGGCCCGCTTGAAACGCCGGAGGGCGGCGTCAAAATGCTCGTTTTCTCGTACTCGGACGCCGGGCAAGGTACTGATCCTTAAGGTATTGGCCAAATGGTGGCCGTGTGTTGCGCCCCTCCAGCGAGGGTCCGCGGGCGAAAAAAACCGGCTCTTGTGGCCGGATAAGCCGGAAAATATAGCCAGTCACCGGAGCTTTTGCAAAGGGTCGTTTCATGTCTCCTGCCCTGGACGGCAGCGGAGGGACGGGGCCGGCCCACCCACAGGGGGCGTGATTGATCATCCTTGGCATCGAAACGAGCTGCGACGAGACCGCTGCGGCGGTCTACGACTGGAAGATCGGCCTGCGGGGTCACAGCCTGTACAGCCAGGTTGCGACCCACGCACCCTACGGCGGCGTCGTTCCCGAGCTGGCCTCCCGGGATCACATCCGCAAGCTCATGCCCCTGGTGGAGCGCGCTCTCGGGGAGGCGGGCGTCGACCGGCGGGAACTGTCCGGCATCGCCTACACGGCCGGACCCGGACTGGTAGGTGCCTTGCTGGTCGGGGCCACGGTAGGGGTCGGACTGGCCATGGGCCTCGGCATTCCTGCCATTCCGGTCCATCACATGGAGGCTCACCTGCTGGCGGCGCTGCTGGAAAAGGACCCGCCGGAATTTCCCTTTGTCGCGCTGCTGGTCTCGGGCGGCCATTCCATGCTGGTGGAGGTCGGTGGCCTCGGCCGATACCGGGTCCTGGGCGAAACCCTGGACGACGCAGCGGGCGAGGCCTTTGACAAGGGTGCCAAGCTGCTGGGTCTGTCCTACCCTGGCGGGCCCCAGCTGGCCCGGCTCGCGGCCACCGGGCGGCCGGACCGCTTCCGCTTTCCGCGGCCCATGCTCCGCGATCCGGGGCTGGACTTCAGTTTCAGTGGCCTCAAGACCTCGCTGGCGCTCCGTGTCCGGGAACTCGCCGCGTCAGGGGAGCTGGCCCCCGGGGATGCCGGCGCCATTACCCGGGCCGATCTCGCCAGCGGCTACCAGGCCGCCATTGTCGATTGCCTGGTGGGCAGGTCGGTGCGCGCACTGTCCGTGACCGGCCTGACCCGCCTGGTCGTGGCGGGTGGTGTCGGTGCCAACCAGCGCCTCCGGGAGCAGCTCCGGGCCGAGCTGTCATCCCTGGGAGGCACTGTCTACTATCCGCGGGTTGAGTTCTGCACGGACAATGCCGCGATGATTGCCTTCACCGGCTGCCTGCGGTTGCGCGCATCGCCGGACGACTATGCAAGCCTGCAGGTGGAGGCCCGCGCACGCTGGCCCCTGGATGAACTGACGGCCCCGGCCTGAGCGCTTGCCGCAGGCCCAAGCCTTGCCACCGGAGAGTCGATGGACACCATTTTTCTGCGGGACCTGCGCGTGCGGACCATCGTCGGCGTCTGGGAATGGGAGCGGCGCAGTCCCCAGCAGCTCAGCATTGACGTGGATATCGCCACGGACACCCGTCCGGCCGCGGCCAGTGAGCGACTGGAGGACGCACTCGACTACAACGCCGTGGCACGGCGTATCCAGGGCTTCGTGTCGGAGGCCCGTTTTCGCATGATCGAAGCCATGGCGGAGGGCATCGCCGGCATCGTGCTGCAGGAGTTCGGTGCTCCATGGGTGCGTGTGGTGGTGCGCAAGCTCTGGCCGGTGCCGGGCATGCGCGACACGGGGGTTGCGATTGAACGGGGCAGCAGGCCGGTCAACCTGCCATGACCCGTGAAGCCGATGCGCCGGCCGTCGACATATACGTCAGCGCCGGAAGCAATGTGGATCCGGAACGCAACTTGCGCTCTGCCTGCCGCGAACTGGTCAGGCGCTTTGGGCCCGTCGAGGCCTCGACGGTTTACCGCAACCCGCCGGTCGGCTTCGAGGGCGATGACTTTCTGAACTTTGTGCTGCGCTTTCGCAGTGCCGAGCCGGCCGAATCCATCCTGGCGGAACTCGAGCGCCTGCACGCGGTGGCCGGCCGGGTGCGCGGTCCGAAGCCGTTCACGCCGCTGGATCTGGATCTTCTGCTCTATGGTGACGCGGTACGTTCCGGGGTCGTGCGTGTGCCCCGGGAGGACATCCTCCGCTATGCCTTCGTGCTGGCGCCGCTGGCCGAGCTGGCCCCGGACCTCCGACACCCGGTCACGGGCGAGACCATGGCGGACCTGTGGAGAGCCTTCGACAAGCAGCGACTGCGGCTGACAGTAGTGCCCGAGCTCCAGCTTTGCTGAAGGTCCGCATTTTCCTGCAGGCCAGGACGGAGGAATCCTGCGCCAGGCGGTGCCTACCAGCCGACACTCCGTCCGCCATCAACCGCGATCACCTGTCCTGTGACATAGACGGCATCGCGGACCAGATACAGCACGCAGCCCGCAATATCGGCCGGTTCGCCCACCCTTTTCAGTGGCACCTGGCGCAGCACGCTGTCCCGCATGCTGTCGGTGTACCCGGTCTCGGGCCAGATGATGGCGCCCGGGGCGACACCGTTGACCCGGATCTCCGGTGCGAGGTCGCGGGCGAGGGCCCGGGTCAGGTGCACCAGCCCGGCCTTGGCCGCGCCGTACACGGGATGATCCCGCAACGGGCGCGCGGCGTGGATATCCACGATGTTGACGATGGAGCCACGATTGCGCTTCAGGTGGGGTAGCGCGGCCTGGGCGAGAAACAGTGGCGCCTTCAGGTTGCTGCCCATCAGGTCGGTCCACTGTTCTTCCGAGACGGTTGCCAGCGGGGTCGGGTAAAAACTCGACGCATTGTTGACCAGGATGTCCAGCCTGCCCGCGCGGGCAACGACGCTCTCGACGAGATGCCCGAGTCGCCCGGTATCCAGCAGGTCTGCCTGGAGGGCGAAAGCGGAGTCGCGCCGTTCGGCGTTCAGGCTTGCGACCAGTGCCTGCGCATCCAGGTCCGAACCCCGGTAATGGATCGCCACACCCGCACCAGCCCCATGCAGCACCCGGGCGATCTCCGCGCCCACGCGCCGGCCGGCGCCGGTGATCAGCGCCCAGCGGTCGGTCAGGGCAGGCGATGTGCTCATGAGAATCGCTTTCGATGCGCCAAAGGTGCGGGTCAGGTGCAGCCGTGGTTTAGATTACACCACGATGCACAACGGATCCGGACTGCCAACCCC
This sequence comes from uncultured Chromatiaceae bacterium, assembly GCA_964407855.1. Taxonomy (GTDB): domain Bacteria; phylum Pseudomonadota; class Gammaproteobacteria; order Steroidobacterales; genus SHZI01. The sequence goes on along the minus strand of CAYOXI010000003.1, from coordinate 52,093 downwards.
AGACGCGGTCGCCCTCGCGCACAGCGACCGGCTGTGCCAGCTGGTACGGCGCCAGATTGACGCAGCCGGCGGCTATATCTCGTTCGCCGACTACATGAATGCGGTGCTCTACGCTCCCGGTCTCGGCTACTACAGCAGCGGCGCGCAGAAGTTCGGCGCCGCCGGGGATTTCGTTACCGCGCCGGAACTGGGATCACTGTTCGCCCGCAGCCTCACTCGCACGGTGGCACAGGTACTCGGTGACCTGGGAGGCGGGACGGTCCTGGAGATTGGCGCGGGCTCGGGTGCGCTCGCGGCGGATCTGCTCGCGGTGCTGCGCCCCTCACTGCCGGCGACGTACCTGATCCTCGAGATCAGCGCTGACCTGCGGGCGCGCCAGCGCGATACCCTCGCACGTCGCGTACCCGACCTGTTGCCCCGCGTCACGTGGCTGGACGACTGGCCGACCGTGCCCATCACCGGGGTCGTGCTGGCCAACGAGGTACTGGATGCACTGCCCGTGGAGCGCTTCAGGGTCGATTCCGCCGGGGTGGTGCAACTGGGCGTCCGCCGGGAGGGTCCGTCCTTCAACTGGGCCGAGCGCCCGGCCCCGCCGGCACTGGCAGCTGCCGTGACAGCCCTTGGCACGGCGCTGGGTAGCCCCCTGCCGGCGGGCTTCACCAGCGAGCTCTGTCTGCCACTTCCGGCGTGGGTTGCTGCGCTGGGCGGTGCGCTCCGGCAGGGACTGGTGCTGTGCACCGACTACGGCGGCACCCGGCGCGACGTCTACCACGCGGGGCGGTATGCCGGCACGCTGGCCTGCCACTACCGGCACCGGCGCCACGAGGATCCCTTTCTGTACCCGGGCCTGCAGGACATTACCGCCTGGGTGGATTTCTCGGCCGCAGCTGACGCGGCCAGTGCCGCAAACCTGCACGTGTCGGCCTATGGCACGCAGGCCCACTACCTGCTGGCCACCGGCATCCTCGAGGAAGTGACGGGTTTGGCCGACGATCAGGCAGGCGTGATGCTGAGCCGGGAGGCGGCGCAGCTGCTGCTGCCGGGTGAAATGGGTGAGCGCTTCAAGGTGCTGGCCCTGACGCGTGGCTGGGAACCCGCCTCACCGCTGATGTACCGGGATCTGCGCGACTGGCTGTAGGACTGGTTGCAGGCCCGCAGCCTGTCAGTCCGGGTTGAAGTCACCGCGGGCGGCTGCAACGGCCGCGAGCCGCGCCCTGCGGATGGCCTCACCGAGCGCCTCTCCGGTGAGGCCTGGTGCCGCGACGGACCTCGTGTCCACGCTGCGTGCGGCCTGCCAGACCGCTTCGACCAGGCTGCGCTGGGGGTAGGGTTGATCCTCGAGGCCGGTGCGGCCCCGGGCGTCGGCCTCGCAGGCATCCAGGAACGGGACAACCCGGGCGCTGGCCCGAAAGGCGTCGAGGCTTTCCAGCAGCCGCAGCAGCGTGACCGGGCGAAGTTCCAGCGCCCGGTGGCAGACGCCGTGGTGACGGGCCACGGCGATGGCGAGGTCACGGCACCGGTTGGGTACGGCGAGACGCTGGCAAAGCTCCTGCAGGAGAGCCACGCTGCGTTCCTCGTGGCCCGGATGACTCGGCAGCTGTTCGGGCGGCGTGGTCCCCTTGCCGAGGTCATGCACCAGCACCGCAAAGCGTACCTCGGTGCTGAAGCCGCGCCGGGCCGCGTGATCGAGTGCCAGCATCACATGCAGGCCGGTATCGATTTCCGGGTGCCACCTGGCAGGCTGGGGCACGCCGAAGAGGGCCTCCACTTCGGGAAAGACCACGGCCAGCGCGCCGCAGTCCCGCAGGACCTCGAAATAGACCGAGGGATCTGGCTCCGCCAGCGCCCGTTCGGTCTCCTGCCAGACCCGTTCGGCAACCAGCGCACTCACCTCGCCATTGCGCACCATGGCGGCCATCAGCGCCCGCGTGCCCGGAGCCACGCGGAATCCCAGGTGATGAAAGCGCGCCGCAAAGCGCGCGACCCGCAACAGCCGCACCGGGTCCTCCCGAAACGCGTCGGACACGTGGTGCAGGACGCGTGCCTCGAGATGGGCCCGGCCACCGACCGGATCAAGGATGTTCCCGTCGCGGTCCTCTGCCATTGCGTTGATGGTGAGGTCGCGGCGCTGCAGGTCTTCTTCCAGTGTCACTGTGGGGTCAGCGTGCACCGTGAAGCCACGGTATCCAGGTGCCGTCTTGCGCTCCGTCCGGGCGAGCGCGTATTCCTCGTTGGTCTGCGGGTGGAGATACACGGGAAAATCGCGTCCGACCCGCCGGTACCCAAGGGCATCCAGATCGGTCGTGCGCGCGCCGACCACAACCCAGTCGCGTTCCCGCACCGGCAGACCAAGCAAGCGGTCCCGGACCGCGCCGCCAACGAGGTAGACCTGCATCAATGGATTGTAGCCGCTATCCTGCCCGGGTCATGGCGAAGCGCGCTCAGGCAACGGGGCCAGGCAGATGGCGGATCGGCCTTCGGGTCCTGCTGTACCTGGCGCTTGCCGTGCTGCCGGCAAGTTGCGGCACCGGCTACTACCTGCAGGCCATCAATGGCCAGGCGGAACTGATGCGCAGCCGCCAGCCGCTGGAAAAGGTGCTGCTCCAGGCGGACACACCGGAGGAACTCCGGCAGAAGCTGCTGGTGGTGGATGCCGCCCTGGTTTTTGCCCGCGTGTACCTTGGCCTGCCCCGCAGCCGCAGCTATGGACACTACGCGGATCTTGGCAGGCCCTACGTGGTCTGGAATGTCTTTGCGGCACCGGACCTGTCCCTGGAGCCCCGCGAGTGGTGCTACCCGGTTGCCGGCTGCACCACCTACCGGGGCTGGTTCCGCGAGGAGCGGGCGAGGGCCTTCGCCGCCGCTCTGGAGTCGCAGGGCGACGACGTCCATGTCGGTGGCGTGCCGGCCTATTCCACGCTGGGCTGGTTCGCGGATCCGGTACTCAACACGATGCTGCGCTATACGGACACGGCGGTGGCCGGCCTGCTGTTCCACGAGCTTGCCCATCAGCTCCTCTATGTACCGGGCGATACGCTGTTCAACGAGGGCTTTGCGAGCCTCGTCGAGCAGGAAGGCACGCGACGCTGGCTGGCGTCCCGCGGGGATGAGGCAGCACGGTGTGCGTTTGACACGGGCCTCGTCCGTCGCGCGGCTGCCCGGCAGCTCGTGGCCGGGCTGCGGGCCGAACTGGCCGTCATCTATGCTGCCCCCGGGCCCAAGGACCAGCGCCGGGCTGCCCGGGACGCCGCGTTCGAGCGAAGCAGGGAACATTACCGGGCGCTGCGTGCGGACTGGACTGGCCCGCCGGTATTCGACAGCTGGTTCGACGAGGGGCTGAACAACGCCAGGCTCGTGGCGCTTTCTTCCTACGAGACCCATGTGCCGGCGTTTGCCCGTCTGCTCGCGGACGCCGGCGGGGATTTTCCGCGCTTCTACGCCAGGGTGCGGGAACTGGCGGAGCTTGATCCGGCGGAGCGCATGCGCTTCCTTGCGAGCCTCGCACCGCTCAGCGGCGGGCCCGCATCCGGAAACTGTCCATAGGGCCGGGAAGGCCTGCACCGCCGAGGGTCCCGGCCAGGTTCAGTCGCAGGGGGCGGGGCACGATGCCGAGGCTACCGAAGCCGTCGCTGGTGCAGACGCTGTCGACCAGCAGTGAGCGGTAGTTGTCCGTCGAGAAGGGCTTGCCCGGCACGAAATCCATCACCGCGGCCTGGAACCGGGAAATGTTCCGGGGCAGGCCGATGATCCATCGCTGCAGGCCGAGCGCGGCGGCGACGAGTTCCACCAGTTCTGCCAGGGTGAACACCTCGGGTCCGCACAGCTGGTAGGTGTGTCCCGCCGTGGCCGGCTCGCCCAGCACAGCCTCCAGCGCCAGCACCACGTCGTCGACGTGCACCGGCGCAAAGCGCGCGTTCGGCATGGCCAGCGGCAGGGCAACCGGAATGAGGCGCAGCAGGCCCGCAAAGCGGTTCAGAAAGGAGTCGCCTGGACCAAAGATGACGGAGGGTTGCAGGATGGTCCAGTCCAGGTCCGACGCGCGGATTGCCACCTCGGCCTCGCCCTTCGAGCGCAGGTAGTGGCTGGTCGCCGTCGGGTCGCCGGCCTTAAGGGCACTGACCTGGGCGAAGCGACGAACACCCGTCGCCCTGCAGGCAGCCAGCAGGCTGGCGGTGAGTGTGGCGTGCGCCCGCCGGAATCCGGCCCCGTCGCGGCCGGACTCGTTGAGAATCCCGACCAGGTTGACGGCGGCGGTACAGCCGTCGAGCAGGCCAGTCAGGGCTCCGGCGTCGTGGATGTCCGCCCTGATGACCCGGACGGTGGGCAGGACGAGCAGGTGTCGCACCCGGGCTGGATCCCGGGTCGGTACTGTGACCGAATGACCGGCGCCGGCCAGCCGGGCAACCAGACGGGAGCCCAGAAATCCACCGCCGCCAAACACGCAGTAGGTCGCCATTTCTCCGGGGCCTCGTGCCCGATCCGGCCGTCAGCGAATCTGCAGCAGCAGGTTGCGGTTGCCCCGGCGGATGCTCAGGATCAGCAGACTCTGCTGTCCGGCCGCCTGCTGCAGTTCACGGATGTTCCGCACCCGGATCCGGTTGACGGAGACGATGATGTCATCGGCCACGAGCCCGGACTGGGCCGCGGGACTGTTGGCCTGGACGGCCTGCACACGGACGCCCGGTCCGGCAAAGTCGTTACCCTGGGCATCGTGGTTGGCAAGTTCCGCGCCCATCAGGCCCGGGTGCATGTCGCCACCGGCGAGCCGGGCCGCTGTCGTGACCTCGCTCAGCGTGGCATTGATCTGCCGGCGCTTGCCGTCCCTGATGACTTCGACCCGGACCTTCTCGCCGCTGCGCTTCAGGCCGATGGCATTGCGAAGGTCGGACGCGGTCTTTACCCGCTGGCCGTCCACGGAGACGATCACGTCGCCGACCTGGATGCCGGCGCCTTCGGCCGCAGATCCGTCGACAACTTCCTGGACGAGCGCGCCTTCCTCGGTGATGTCCACACCGAAGGCCTTGGCGCTGTCGGCATTGAAGTCCGAGATGCTGACGCCGAGCAGCCCGCGCCGCACCTCACCGAACTCCAGGATCTGACCCATGATCGACTTGGCGATGTTCACGGGAATCGCAAACCCGATGCCAATGTTGCCGCCACTGTTGCTGAAAATGGCTGAATTGATGCCAATTAGTTCGCCGCGCAGGTTGATCAGCGCGCCGCCCGAGTTCCCGGGGTTGATCGAGGCGTCGGTCTGGATGAAGTCTTCGTAGCCGTCGGGGTTGATACCGCTGCGGCCGAGCGCACTGACGATGCCCGAGGTTACGGTGTGCTGGAGCCCGAAGGGATTGCCGATCGCCAGGACGAAGTCACCGACCTGCACGTTGGCCGAGTCGCCGAGCTTCATCTGCACCAGGTTCTTGCCGTTGTCGACCTTCAGTACGGCGATATCCGTGCCCGGATCCGAGCCCACGACCGTGGCCTTCAGGCTCCGGTTGTCCTTCAGGATCACCTCGATCTCATCCGCGCTTTCGACCACATGATGGTTGGTGAGGATGTAACCCTTGGCGGCATCCACGATGACCCCGGACCCTGCACTCTGGACCTGGCGGCGACGTTGCTGGGGTTGCTGCTGGTCCGGAAAGCCGAAGAACCGACGAAAGAAGGGATCCTCCATCAGCGGATTGCCGCTGCTGGTCACCGTTCCCTTGGTCGCGATGCTGACCACGGCGGGCTGGACATCCTTGACCAGTGGTGCGAGGGAGGGGAGCTCCTGGCTGCCCACCCGGGCCGGCAACTGGGCGCTGGTTGCGCCGGCGAAGAAAAACAGTGCCAGCGTCAATGCCGGCTTGGTGACTCCTGTCATGCGCGAGAACTTCCCGAATGGAGAAACGACGGGAAATCATAACGGGTTTCGGCAGGCGGGGCGGCGCTGCTGCTGCCCCGATGGGCTCGGCAGCAGCCAGTGGATGCCCGGCTGGAAAGCCTGTGGACAAGCTCTGCGTGGGCTGGGGATGGTCTACCCCAACATCTTGTGTTGCATGGGTCGGGAAGAGCGCCTGGCCAGGGTCTGGAAAAACCCTCCTGAAAATTAGTCGGAAGACTCATATGTATTTGTATTAAAAGAATAAAAAAGCGAACATTCCAGGCCAGAAAATTCTTGACAGCCTCCGGGCCCAGTCCTAATGTACCCCTCGGGCCGGCACAACATCTTGTGCTGGCTTTTTCATCAAGTTCGGCCCCCGACAGTGGGGACTTCGGGGGATTGGGGCCCGGTAGCCAGGAGCGACGCCAGTCGCCAGGCCGCCGGACCGGGGCGGGCCGTCACGAACCAGGTGACGGCCAGGACAGGGCGGGGCAGGGTTCAGAATATGAAATCGGCAGTGCAGGCAGAAAATCTCCGGTCAGTGACCATTGGCTTCCAGGAAGCCTCGATCGACATCTGGGACAAGAAGTACCGGCTCAAGGCGAAGACCGGTGAGGTTGTCGACGAGACGATGGACGACACCTTCCAGCGTGTGGCCCGGGCGCTGGCCGACGTGGAGTCCGGGAACGAGCGCGAGCGCTGGTTCGAGCAGTTCCTCTGGGCTCTGCGCAAGGGCGCCATTCCGGCCGGCCGGATCATGTCCAATGCCGGTGCCCGGGAGCACAAGCCTGCCACGTCGACGATCAACTGCACGGTATCCGGCACGATCGGTGACTCGATGCAGGACATCCTCACCAAGGTTCATGAGGCCGGCCTCACCCTCAAGGCCGGCTGCGGCATTGGCTACGAGTTCTCCACGCTCCGGCCCAAGGGCGCCTATGTTTCCGGTGCCGGGGCCCACACTTCCGGTCCCATGTCCTTCATGGATATCTACGACAAGATGTGTTTCACCGTGTCCTCCGCCGGTGGACGCCGCGGCGCCCAGATGGGTACCTTCGATGTCGGTCATCCGGACGTTCTCGACTTCATCCGCGCCAAGCGGGAAGACGGACGGCTCCGCCAGTTCAACCTGTCGCTGCTGGTCACCGACGAGTTCATGCAATCGGTCAAGCACAACCGCGACTGGGCGCTGACCTTTCCAGTCGACGAACGGCAGGTAGAGCAGCTGGGCCTTGACCTCGACAATCCTGAGCAGGTGCTCTGGCGGGAGTGGCCGGCAAGCACCGGCTATGTCACCAACGAGCGTGGCCTGGTTGCCTGCCGCATTTTCAAGAAGCTGCCGGCCCGCCGCCTCTGGGACATGATCATGGCGTCGACCTACGACTTTGCCGAGCCCGGCTTTGTGCTCGTCGACCGGGTCAACGAGATGAACAACAACTGGTTCGAGGAGAACATCAGGGCCACGAACCCCTGCGGCGAGCAGCCCCTGCCGCCCTACGGATCCTGCCTCCTCGGGTCGGTCAACCTCACCAAGTTTGTCCTCGACCCCTTCACGGACAAGGCGCGCTTCGACTGGGATGAATATCACCGGGTGGTCAAGGTTTTTACCCGCATGCTGGACAACGTCGTGGAGGTCAATGGCCTGCCACTGTCGCGCCAGCGGGACGAGATCCTCCGCAAGCGCCGCCACGGCATGGGCTTTCTGGGCCTCGGCTCCACGCTCACCATGCTCCGGATGCGCTACGGCTCGCCCGAGTCCGTGAAGTTCACCGACGATGTTGCCCGGGAGATGGCCCTGGCCGGCTGGGAGTCCGCACTGGATCTCGCCCGGGAGAAGGGCCCCGCACCCATTCTCCTCGAGGAGTTCAGGGTGACGGCCGAGATGCTCCGGAAGCGGCCGGAGATGGTGGGGGACGGCTGGAAGGAGGGCGACCGGATTACCGGGCGTGTGCTGCATGCCCGCTACAGCCGTTACATGCAGCGGGTGGCGGAGGTGGCACCCGAGCTGGTCAAGGACCTGGAGCGGTTAGGGGCCCGCTTCACCCATCACAGTTCCATCGCACCGACCGGGACCATCTCCCTGTCCTTTGCCAACAATGCCAGCAATGGCATCGAGCCCAGCTTCGCCCATCACTACTTCCGCAACGTGATCCGGGAGGGCAAGAAATCCAAGGAAAAGGTCGACGTATTGTCCTTCGAGCTCCTGGCCTACCGGCAACTCATCAATGCGGGAGCCATGCCGGGCAGCGTGAAGGCTGACGAGGCGCTCCCCGGGTACTTCATCACGGCTGATGACATTTCCCCCCGCGAGCATGTGGATATCCAGGCGGCGGCTCAGCGGTGGGTGGATTCGTCGATCTCCAAGACTGCCAATGTCCCGACGGACTTCGACTACGAGCAGTTCAAGGACATCTACATGTATGCCTACGAGAAGGGCCTGAAAGGCTGCACGACCTTCCGCTTCAACCCCGAGGCTTTCCAGGGCGTGCTGGTCAAGGAGAAGGATCTCCAGAACACGAAGTACACCTTTGTGCTTGATGACGGGGCCGAGGTCACGCTGCGGGGCGATGAGGAGATCGAGTACGACGGTGAGGTACACACCGCCGCCAATCTCTTCGATGCCCTCAAGGAAGGCTACTACGGCAAGTTCTGAGCGCCAGATCCAGGAGAGCGCGATGTCGCGGATAAAGATTGACCGGAAAATCGTCGGCTACCGGGTCGAGAGCCCGGAAGAAAAGGCCGGCACAAAAAAGGCGGACAAGGCGGCAGCGAAGCGCCTGTCTGTCGAGGGCAACGTCGTGCGTATGCACGAGAAGCTCGAGCGCCCCGAAATGCTGCAGGGATCCACCTACAAGGTGAAGACCCCTGTGTCGGACCACGCCATGTACGTCACCATCAATGACCTGATCCTCAATCCCGGCACCGAGCACGAGCAGCGCCGGCCCTTCGAGATCTTCATCAACTCCAAGAATCTCGACCACTACCAGTGGATCGTGGCCCTGACCCGCCTGATGTCGGCGGTATTCCGCAAGGGTGGCGACGTCACATTCATGGTCGATGAGCTCAAGGCCGTGTTCGATCCGCGCGGCGGCTACTGGCAGCCGGGCGGCAAGTTCATGCCCTCCATCATTGCCGAGCTCGGGCATATCGTGGAAAAGCACCTGCGCTTCATCGGCCTCCTGCCGCCTGACAATCTCGACGAGCACAAGCGCAAGCTCGTCGATCAGAAGCGCCGGGAGTACGACGAGCAGAATCGCCAGCAGGATGCCTTCGCCCGCAGTGAGTACCCGGCCGGCGCCCAGATCTGCACGGCCTGCAACACGGTAGCCGTGGTCTACATGGACGGGTGCATGACCTGCCTGGCCTGCGGCGATTCCAAGTGCGGTTGAGGCCTGCACGCTAGACCGTTGTGCCCCGGCCGGCAACTTTGTCCACCCCGGGGCCAGCCCCGTGGCTGCGGGGGCTCTATGTCGCCCTGACCTATCTGGTCGTTCCCCTGCTGATCCTCCATCTGTTCTGGAGGGGGTTCAGCGTTGCCGATTATCGACGGCGAATTCCCGAGCGCTTCGGCTTCGGCATGCCGCGACTGCCGAAGCCTTCGATCTGGGTCCACGCCGTGTCTGTCGGAGAGGTGCAGGCCGCCGCACCCCTGGTGCGCGCACTCCTCAGGCGCCACCCGGGCGTGCCACTCGTCCTGACCACGATGACCCCGACCGGCGGGGAGCGGGTGCGGGCGCTGTTCGGGGACGAGGTGATCCACAGCTACGTCCCCTACGATCTGTCTGGCGCGGTACGGCGCTTCTTCGACTGGGCGCGGCCGACGCTCGCCATCATCATGGAAACGGAGCTCTGGCCAAACCTGTTCAACGAGTGTGGCCAGCGACGCGTGCCACTGGTGATGGCCAGCGCCCGTGTGTCACTGAGGTCGGTGCGCCGTTATCGATATCTGATCCCCCTGTTTCGCGACACGCTTGCCAACGGCATCCTGATCGCAGCCCAGACCCGGGTCGACGCAGAACGGTTCCGTTCGCTGGGCGCAAATCCGGACCGCACCCATGTCACGGGCAACATCAAGTTTGATTTCGAGCTTCCGGCCGGGGTCACAGACCGCGGCCGGGCCTTCCGCGAGCAGCATGCAGCCGCACGGCCCGTCTGGGTGGCAGCGAGCACCCATGAAGGCGAGGAAACCGCCATTCTCGATGCTCAGGAGCAGGTCGTGGCCCGGCATCCGGCGGCGCTGCTCATCCTGGTGCCCCGTCACCCTGAGCGCTTTGCCCAGGTGGCGGCGCTGCTCGACAGCCGCCGAATCCCGTACGTGACCCGCAGCAGCCGGGCGCTGGCCCGCCCCGATACCCGCGTGATTCTTGCCGACAGCATGGGCGAACTGACGACCTTTTACGCAGCCGCCGACGTGGCCTTTGTCGGGGGCAGCCTGGTAACTGTCGGGGGCCACAACCTGCTGGAGCCCGTCTCGCTCGGGGTGCCGGTCGTGACCGGTCCGCACAATGAGAACGCGGCTGATATTGCCGAACTGCTGGTGGCCTGCGGCAGTGCGCGCGTCGTGCCGGATGGTGCGGCAGTGGCAGCCGAAGTCGGGCAACTGCTGGCCGACCCGGCATCGCGGCAGGGGCGGGGTGCGGCCGGACAAGCAGCCATCCAGGCCAACCGCGGCGCCCTGGACCGGCTGCTGGCGCTGGTCGATCCGCTGGTCGGCCCGCCGGTCGACTAGGGCGCGACGGGCTGGGCCCCGGGTACGACCTCGGCAGTCAGCAGGGCGTCGATCTGGGCGAGGTCCTCCGGCAGCAGGTTGCCGGCCGCCCGCTTCAGTCGCAGCCCATTGATGAGGTAGTCGTAGCGGCTGCGCAGGAAATTCGTCTCCGCCAGGAACACGTTGCGCCGGGCGTCCAGCACATCGACCGTGGTACGCGTGCCGACGTCGAAGCCCGCCTCGGTGGCCTTGAGGGCAGTACGCGCCGATTCCAGGCCCTGCTTCAGAGCCTGCACCCGGGAAATGTCCGACAGCACGGCCAGATAGGCGTCCCGGGTTTCGCGCTCGGTCTCCCGCGCCGTGCTCTCAAGCCGCTCCCTCGCCGCGCGGTGCCGATAGACCGCCTGCTGTACCTGGGATGATGTTGCCCCACCGCTGAAGATCGGCACCTGAATCTGGATTCCGAATTGGTCGGAGTCCTGGTCGAAGCCCACCCGGTTGGTAGCGCCAGGTGGTGGAACGGAAGAAAACTGCTGGCCACTGGTATCGATGTTGCCTGTGGAAGCCACAAAATCAATCGTGGGATAGTGACCAGTCCGGGCCAGACTGACGTTGTCCTTCGCTATGCCTGCAGAAATCTGGCTGGAGATCAGGGCCAGGTTCTGTTCCATCGCTTTCGCCACCCACTGCTCCACATCCAGCGGGACCGGTGACAGGAGCGGGATTTCCTCCGGGGGTCTCGCCAGCGGTGACGGGAACTCGTCTGTTATGGCCCGCAGTGCCTCCTCCGCATTGGCCAGTGACCGCTTGGCCAGGATTTCGGCCGCAACAACCTGGTCGAGAGCTGCCTGGGCCTCCTGCACGTCGGTGATGGCGATAAGGCCGACTTCAAAGCGCTTCTGGGCCTGTTCCAGCTGCCTGGCAATGGCGTCCTTGGCCGCCTGCTCGGAGGACAATGTATCCTCGGCAGCCAGTACGTTGAAGTAGGCTTCCGACACCCGGACAATGAGGCCCTGAAAGGCAGCCTGGTAATCCACGTCGGCCTGTGAGGCCTCCTTCTCCGCCTGGCCGAATCTCACCCACTGATCCCAGCGGAAAAGGGTCTGACGGAGTTCAAGAGACCAGCTCGGACCATCAGTTCGACTCCGGGTCTGCAGCGCAAACAACCCGCTGACGGAATCGTTGCCTGTGGTCTCACTTTCCCTTTTCTGCTTGACGTAATCACCACGGCCCGTTATCTGGGGCAGCAGGGAGGCGCGTGCAATCGGCCTGCCCTCGCGCGTTGCCAGCCGGTTGGCCTCCGCCTCGCGTATGAGCGGATCACTGCGCACGGCCTTCTCGTAAACCTGCATCAGTGTGTCTGCGGATGCCAGGCCGGAGGCCAGCAGGACAGCGACCGGCAGCAGCATTCTTGCTCTTCTCATGAAATCCCTTCCGCGTTGCAAGGCCGTAACCGGGACATGCCGGTCAGAAAATGAACCTGGACGGTGACCTGGCATGCCGAAGCGCTGGCAGGCCGGTCTCGAACAGGCGCGTCGTGGCCCACAGCTGTGGACCCTGGCGCTGCACCAGCAGGGCTTCCATCAGCGGCGCTTCGCCCACCACCACGAACAGGCGGCCGCCCTCTGCGAGCCAGGACCGGAAGCGCGGATCGCCGACGGGCAGCGAGCCGGTCACGGCGATCACATCAAAGGCCCGGTCGGGGTGCCACTCAAAGGCGTCTGCGGTATGCACGTCTGCATTCCGGATGCCGGCGGCCTGCAGGTTGCGGCGGGCTCCGGCGGCCAGCTCCGGCAGGATTTCCAGGCTGGTTACGGCACTACCCAGGCGCGCCAGACAGGCCGTCAGAAAGCCGCTGCCCGTGCCGATCTCGAGGATCTCGTCGGTGTCCCGGATCGCGAGAGCCTGCAGCAGCCGGCCTTCCACCTGCGGCGTCATCATGCACTCGCCACCCGGGAGAGGAACCGCCGTGTCGGCGAATGCCAGCGACCGCCACGCCGGCGGCACGAAGTCCTCGCGGGGAACGCCGGACAGGACGCCGAGTACAGCGGGATCGAGGACGTCCCAGGCCCGCACCTGCTGGTTCACCATCTGGGTGCGGGCGGCTTCGAAATGGATGCTCATCGGGGGCGACTTAGGGTAAGTAGATTGCCATCGGGAGACAAGGCTTGCCGGCGCCGCCATTATGACCCAAAGGAACGTCAGAGCGGCATTATGGTCAACCGGGCCGATCGCGCGCGGGGGCATGGGCTATCCTGCCAGCGCACCCGCGAGGCCGGTCCGCGCCTGCCAATGAACGCATTACAAGGGGGAGCAGTGCCCGGCTGACACCCCGCTCTGGCAATACCGACGAATGACCGAGACATGGCTGATTCTGGCACTCGCCGTGACCTGCCTCGGGGTCGGTGGCCTCTGCCTCATCCTCTGGCGTGCCCGCACGAGTTATGCGCGGGGGATCGCCCGGCTGAACGAGGAAATCCTCGAGGCGGCCGAGACGGCGGTGTTCGGCAAGCGGATCCCGACGCAGGGCAGCGAACTGCCCGAACTTGACCTGCTCGGCGACAACGTCAACCGCCTCTTCGATGCGCTGACCACGCGCGATCGCCAGATCCGCCAGCGGGAAGCACTGTTCCAGGACCTTGCGAACACCATGCCCGAGGTGGTGCTCGTGCACCGGGAGCGGGTCATCTTCGCCAATCATGCGGCAGCCAGCCTGCTGGGGGTCAGTACCGAGCAGCTTGCCGGCCGCCTCGTCACCGACCTGGTGCGGCCGGCCTACCGGGCGCTGACCCGCAAGAACATCGCCAGCCGGCTGGCAGGGGAAGCCGTTCCGGACCGGTTCGAACTCCAGCTCATCTCCGGAGAGGAGGGCGGCCTGTGGGTGGAGGTGGCGGGAACGGTCATCGACTACCGGGGACAGAAGGCGATCCTGTCCATCGCCCGCGACGTGAGCTACCGCAAGAGTCTGGAGGCCAACCTGGGTCGGGGCAAGCAGCAGGCCCAGGCCACACTCGAGTCGATCGGTGAGGGTGTCATAACCACGGACACAGCCGGTGTCATTGATTACCTGAATGCTGCCGCCGAGCAACTTACCGGCGTTCCCCGCGAGCAGGCCGTCGGCAAGCGCATGGTTGACTTCATGACCCTGGTTGACGAGACCGATCGCAAGGATCTGGGCGATCCCATCGCCCGCTGTCTCGCGGAACGCCGTCGGGTGGGTCTTGGCCGCCGGGCGCTGATGATCACGGCGTCGGGCGAGCGTGAGCTCTCGGTGGAACTGACGGCTTCACCGATCATTGGCCCCGGGGAGATCGTGGCCGGTGCCGTCGTGATCATGCACGACGTGACCGAGATGCGGGGTCTGACCCGCCGCATTTCCTATCAGGCGTCCCACGATGCCCTGACCGGCCTGATCAACCGCAGCGAGTTCGAGCGACGCGTACAGGAAGCGCTGGAGGTGATACCCGGGGAAAGCGTCAACTCGGTGCTGTGCTATATGGATCTCGATCGCTTCAAGGCGGTAAACGACACCTGCGGGCACCTCGCCGGGGACAACATGCTGCGGGAGATCGCCAAGCTGATCCGGGACCAGGTGCGCGACTCCGACTACGTGGCACGTCTGGGCGGCGACGAGTTCGGCATGCTGCTGATGCGCTGCCCGCTGGACAAGGCCCGCCAGATTGCGGATGACGTGTGCAATGCGGTGCGCGATTACCGCTTTGTCTGGCAGGACCGGATCTTCACTGTCGGCATCAGCATTGGCCTGGTCGAGGTGGGACGCGAGTCCGGCACTCTGAAGGACCTGCTCAGCGCCGCTGATTCCGCCTGCTACGTGGCCAAGCAGCAGGGCCGGGGCCGCGTGCATGTCTATTCTGCCCGTGACGAGGTGTCGGCCCGCCAGCGCGGCGATATTCACTGGCTGCGCCAGCTGCAGATCGCGCTGCGGGAGGGCCGCTTCGAGATTCATGTGCAACCCATCATCTCGACTGCAGGCCGCGTCACCCGCGGCCCGGCGGCAGAAGCCCTGTTGCGCATGCTCGATGAGGAAGGGAAGCCGGTGATGCCGCGCCAGTTCATGCCGGCGGCCGAGCGCTATCAGCTGATGACCAGCATCGACCGCTGGGTCGTGCAGGCGACGCTGGCCGCCATCGGCAACGGGATGATCCGGTTGCCTGATGAGCGAAGTTGCAGCATCAACCTGTCCGCCCAGTCGCTCGCCGAAGAGGGCTTTCTGGACTTCGTGGTGGAATGCCTCGATCACAGCCAGGTGCCACCCTGGCGGATCTGTTTCGAGGTCAATGAGTCCGCCGTGATGGAACGCTTTGACCAGGCGCGACGTTTCGTGGCCGTACTGCACGGCATGGGGTGCCAGTTTGGACTGGATGACTTCGGCAGTGGACTCGGATCCTTTACGACACTGCGTGACCTCGCCATCGACTTCCTGAAGGTTGATGGAACCTATACCCGGGATCTGCGGCCGGATACGCTGAACTACCAGGTCGTGGGTGCGATCACCGGCATGTCCCGGATACTTGGTTTTAGCGTCATCGCGGAGCAGGTGGAAAAGCAGGCCGACTTCGAAGCCCTGCGGACGCTGGGCGTCCAGTTCATCCAGGGGAACTTCATAGACCGGCCTCACCGGCTGGGCGAACCGGGCACGGCTTCCACCGAGCTGGCATAAATCGCGATTTATGCCGGGAGGGCATCCTGGCACAGGCCACCCCGTTACCGAAAAAAAAGCCCCGCACGGAGCGGGGCTTCGGTCAGGGACGACAGGAGTCGCCGTCCCGGCAACTGCTCGGGTAAAGCTAGAGCAGCGGGACCAGCAGCAGGGCGACGATGTTGATGATCTTGATCAGCGGGTTGATGGCGGGACCAGCGGTATCCTTGTAGGGGTCGCCCACTGTATCGCCGGTCACCGCGGCTTTGTGGGCCTCGGAGCCCTTGCCGCCGAAGTTGCCCTCTTCGACGTATTTCTTGGCATTGTCCCAGGCACCGCCGCCCGTGCACATGGAAATGGCCACGAACAGGCCGGTGACGATAGTGCCGATCAGGAGGCCGCCGAGGGCGCGGATGCCGGCGCCCGGGCCCATCAGCACGTTCATGCCGAAGCCGATCACCACCGGCACGAGGATGGGCAGCAGCGACGGGATGATCATTTCCTTGATGGCTGCCTTGGTCAGCATGTCCACGGCCCGCGAGTAGTCGGGCTTGGCCGTGCCTTCCATGATGCCCTTGATCTCCCGGAACTGCCGGCGCACCTCGACCACCACTGAGGCCGCGGCCCGACCCACCGCCTCCATGGCCATCGCGGCAAACAGGTAGGGCACGAGGCCACCGATGAACAGGCCGATGATCACGGCCGGATCGGACAGGCTGAACTCCTCGAGTTTGCCGTAGGACTCGAGCTTGTAGGTGTAGTCAGCGAAGAGCACCAGGGCCGCGAGACCCGCCGAGCCGATGGCATAACCCTTGGTCACGGCCTTGGTGGTGTTGCCGACGGCATCCAGCGCGTCCGTAATGGTGCGCACTTCCTTGGGCAGTCCGGCCATCTCGGCGATGCCGCCACCGTTGTCCGTGATCGGTCCGTAGGCGTCCAGAGCGACGATCATGCCGGTCATCGACAACATCGCCGTCGCGGCGATCGCAATGCCATACAGGCCGCCAAGTTCGTAGGCACCCCAGATGGCGGCACAGACCGCCAGCACCGGTAGCGCCGTGGACTTCATCGACACGGCGAGACCGGCAATCACGTTCGTGCCATGGCCGGTTTGTGAGGCGGCGGCTACATAGCGAACGGGTCCGTACTCCGTGGACGTGTAGTACTCGGTGATCCAGATCATCGCGGCCGTCAGCACGAGGCCGATCACGGCGCACAGGAACAGGCTGGTAGCCGCTTCGCCCATGATTGCCTGGCTGACCGGCCAGTAGGCCGCCAGCGCGAGTACGCCTGACACCGCAACGCCCCGGTACAGCGCATTCATGATTTTGCCGCCGTCGCTGACCTTGACGAAGAAGGTGCCGACGATGGACGCAACGATGGAAACGGCTCCCAGAACCAGCGGGTAGATGATGTAGCTGATATCCAGACCGCCATCGACACCGGTAAAGAGCAGGCCACCCAGCACCATCGTGGCAACCACGGTCACGGCGTAGGTCTCGAACAGGTCAGCTGCCATGCCGGCGCAGTCACCGACATTGTCTCCCACGTTGTCGGCGATCACGGCGGGGTTGCGGGGGTCGTCCTCGGGTATGCCGGCTTCAACCTTGCCCACCAGGTCGGCGCCCACGTCAGCGCCCTTGGTGAAGATGCCGCCACCGAGGCGCGCAAAGATGGAAATCAGTGACCCGCCGAAGGCCAGGCCGATCAGGGAGGTCAGGGCCGCCTGGTCGCCGATGAAGCCACGCATCACGCCGAAGTAGCCGGCCACGCCCAGCAGTCCGAGGCCAACCACCAGCATGCCGGTGATCGCGCCGCCCCGGAAGGCAACCTGGAGTGCGGCGTTGAGATTGAGGCTGGCTGCGTGGGCGGTGCGCACGTTGGCCCGGACGGAGACGTTCATGCCGATGTAGCCGGCCGCACCGGAGAGCACGGCGCCGACCACGAAGCCACCCGCGGTTGCGAGATCCAGGGCGACGGCCAGAATCACGGTGAGCACGACGCCGACGATGGCGATAGTGGTGTACTGGCGGTTCAGGTAGGCCTGGGCGCCAGCCTGGATGGCAGCGGCGATTTCCTGCATCCGGGCATTGCCGGGGGACTGGGCCACGATCCAGCGCGTGGCGAGCACGCCGTAAATGAGGGCCAGCAGCGAAGCAGCTACAGCCAGTGCAATGGCCAGGTCAGTCGACATGGACGAATCCTCCGCAGACGTAGTATCAGTTTGGAGTCAGGCGGTTTCTTGTTGCCCGACACAGGCACCGCCGACCAGGTCTGGCGATCGGTGATCGCGCTCAGGAGATCGGCAGGCGGCCAAAAAGGCGCCGAATAATAGCACTAATGCCGCCGCGCGCCAGCGCTCAGGGCCGAGGGGGGAGTTTCCTGCGGACGGCCTTCAGCTTGAGGCGGGCAACCACTGGCAGCCCGTGCCGGTAGGGGGGATAGTCCTCGCCCTGGATCAGGGGTGACAGATAGCGACGGGCTGCGGCCGTGATGCCGAAGCCGTCCTTTGTTATGTAGGACCGGGGCATCATCTTCTCCCGGTTGGCCACCTGATCCAGCGCCACCTTGCCAATGGACCAGCGGTATGGGCTGTCCGAGCGCCGGACAATGGTCGGCATTACCGAGTTCTCGCCCTTGAGGGCGAGTTCCACCGCGGCCCGGCCCACCGCATAGGCCTGCTCCACGTCCACCCTTGAGGCGATATGACGGGCGGAACGCTGGAGGTAATCGGCAATGGCGTAGTGGTACTTGAGCTTGAGACCCTCCTTGACGATGGAGGCGATGACCTGTGCGACCCCACCGAGTTGCCGATGGCCGAAAGCATCGGTCGTGCCCGCATCTGCCAGGAAGCGGCCATCGGCATAGCGCGCGCCTTCACTGACCACGATCACGCAATAGTCGTAGCGCCGTACGGAGTGGGCCACCCGCGCGAGAAAGGTCTCGCGGTCAAAGGGGATTTCCGGAAACAGGATGATGTGGGGCGGCTCACCGGCCTTGCTGCCGGCGAGTCCTCCTGCTGCCGCGATCCAGCCGGCATGCCGGCCCATCACTTCCAGGATGAAAACCTTGGTTGATGTGCGGGACATCGAACGCACATCAAGCGCCGCTTCCTGGGTTGACACGGCAACATACTTGGCAACCGAGCCAAAACCCGGGCAGGTATCCGTCACCGGCAGGTCATTGTCCACGGTCTTGGGAACATGGATGGCCACGATCGGATAGCCCATCCGGGCACCCAGCTGGGACACCTTGAGGCAGGTATCGGCCGAGTCGCCGCCGCCGTTATAGAAGAAGTAGCCAATGTCGTGTGCACGGAACACCTGGATGAGCCGCTCGTACTCGGCGCGGTTTTCATCCAGACCCCTGAGCTTGTGACGGGCCGAACCGAAGGCCCCGCCCGGTGTATACCGGAGCGCGGCAATGGCCGAGACCGATTCCGCGCCGGTGTCGATGAGGTCTTCGTCCAGCGCGCCCAGGATGCCGTCACGCCCGGCGTAGAGCCGGCCAATTTCGCGCCTGTGCTTGCGCGCGGTCTCGATCACGCCGCAGGCCGAGGCATTGATCACGGCGGTCACGCCGCCGGACTGGGCGTAGAAGGCATTGCGCTTGGTCATGTTCACCGAATCTCCTGGTCAGGCCGCGGAAATTACCATATGCATGCCCGCCGTTCCGGGTTCGGGTTTGACGGGCCCGACGCCGGCACTGTAGCGTACGGCGCCTTGCGAGCCGAGGAGGGCTGCCCGTTGCGCATCGTATTCCTTGGGGCTCCGGGTTCCGGCAAGGGAACCCAGGCCCAGCGACTCATGGCGGAGCGGGGCATGGTCCAGCTGTCGACCGGCGACCTGCTGCGAGCTGCCGTGGCTGCAGGCACCGGTCTCGGTCGCCGGGCCAAGGCCGCCATGGATGCCGGCGATCTCGTCTCTGACGATATTGTCCTCGGCATGATCCGCGAACGCCTGACGCAGGACGATGCGGCGGCCGGCTTCGTGCTGGACGGCTTTCCCCGCAACCTGGCCCAGGCCGAGGCCCTGGAGGGACTGCTCGCGGAGATCGGCAAACCCCTGGATGCCGTTGTACTCATCGACGTGGACTTCGACATCCTGCTGAAGCGGCTGACGGGCCGGCGGACCTGCTCTGTGACTGGCAAGCTGCTGAACATCCATTTTTCGCCACAGGCCGAGCTGGATGCCTGCCTGGCGGCAGGGGGCGAGCTGATCCAGCGGGTCGACGACAACGAGGAGACCATCGGCAACCGCCTCAGGGTCTACCGCGCCCAGACGGAGCCGGTGATCGGGCACTACCGGCAAATGGCTCTGCTGCGGGAAGTAGACGGCTTCGGGCCGGTGGACGAGGTCTATAGTCGCGTTATCCGGGCGCTGGCATCCGCGCCGGCAGGGAACTAGCCGCGTTAAAGCCGCTTTGCTGCATCCACCAGCAAGTCCCCGATCACGGGTTGCCGCCAGCCTGACAGGGGACGGATAGCCGATTCGCCCCGCAGTGCCGCTGTCAGGTCCCGACGGGTAGCAAGGATCTCAGGGGCGATTCCCAGTGACTTTGCCACCTCCTCCACGACCCGCCCGAGGCGCCTGATTCGTTCGGGATCGACCACCTCGGGCCTTGGGTCCCGAACGAGTTCGACGCCGGCGGCCTCATCCCGGTCCGCCGCAGCCAGCTCCCCCAGGACGACCTCCGACTGCCGGCGGGCAAAGCCAGCTGGCACTTCCGCACAGGCGGCCAGCTCGGATTCCGTGTGCGGCCGGCGCAGCGCGATGTCCAGCAGGCTCTTGTCGCCCAGGATCCACTGGCGCGGACGATCCGCGCGCATCGCATACTCCTCGCGCCAGCGGGCCAGGCGGCGGACGCGTCGTTGCGCCGGCACAGGGAGGCGCCCAACGCCGCCGAGCCGGTGCCAGGCTTCGCCCGGATCCACCTCATAGAGCGCCGGATCCACCAGTCTCGCGCTGTCCTCCATCGCCCAGGCATAGCGGTTGAGCAGTTCCAGGCGATCGCGCAGCCGGTGGTATATCTCCGGCAGGTGGAGCACATCAAGGGCAGCGTAGCTGATGAGTTCCGGGCCCAGCGGGCGGCGTGACCAGTCGGCCCGGGTGTGCGTCTTGTCGATCGCCACCCCGAGCAGGTCGAGGGCAAGTCCGGCGTAACCGATCTGGGCAGGCATGCCGACCAGGGCCGCGCCGATCTGGGTGTCGAACAGCGGCTGGGGCAGGCGGCGAAAGCGCACCCAGGCCACTTCCAGGTCCTGCTTTCCGGCATGCAGCACGCGCAGGCCACGCCCCGCACAGAGCAGGTCCCAGAGTGACGTCGTGTCAAGTCCCGCGATCTCGTCCACGCACAGCACCCCCGCACTGGATGCCACCTGTACCAGGCAGAGCTGGGGCGTGTACTGGCTCGTGCGCATGAATTCCGTGTCGATGGCGACCAGTTCGTCAGGGGAGATTGCGGCACAGGCGCGCGCCAGACTCTCCTGGCGGTCGATCAGTACTTCGGCGGGGACGAGGGCTGGCATAACGGGGGAGTGTAGAGGATCATTGCCCGTCATCTCCACGGGCGTAGCCGCAAGGCCGACCATAGATGCTCCCGATCCTCGACGCTTTCGCACAGATCACACTTCGTCGCCTGGGCCCGGAAGACCTGCCTGACTCCCGATTCCTGCTGCTTTTCGTCGGCTTTCTCTACGCGATCACGCAGCTGATGCTGGCCGTGCCGATCTATGCATTCACCGGTACGCTCCTGCGCAGCATCGTTCTGGACGTGGTGGTGCTCTGTGGCTTTGTTGTGGGCATACTCCGCCTGACCGGGCATCCCGCGCGCTTCGGCCAGACGACGACAGCCGTTTTCGGTACCGGCGCGCTGCTCAGCCTGTGCATGCTGCCCTTCAATCTATGGCTGGATGCCGCGTCCGTGCCCGGTCAGGCGCCCCTGGTGCCTACCCTCGGGCTGCTCGCCGTCGTCATCTGGTCACTGGTCGTCAATGCCCACATCTTTGCCAGGGCGATGTCCGCACACTTCGCGCTGGGGCTCGTCGTCGCGATAAGCTACTTCTGCCTGAATTACCTGGTCTTCCTGCAGTTCGGTCCGGTCCGGGCCTGAGGTCCAGCCATGCAGCACGTCCATATTCTCGGCATCTGTGGCACGTTCATGGGCGGGCTGGCCGCGATTGCCCGGGAAGCCGGTTACCGGGTGACCGGCTCGGACCGCAACATCTACCCGCCGATGAGCGATCAGCTCCGCAGCCTCGGGATCGACCTTATCCAGGGCTTCGAGGCGGATCAGCTCGATCCCGTCCCGGATGTGGTCATCGTCGGTAACGTCATGACCCGCGGGATGCCGGTGATCGAGTCGATGCTCAACCGCGGCCTGCCCTATGCGTCCGGGCCAGAATGGCTGGCCGCGAATGTCCTGCGCGGCCGGTCCGTGATCGGTGTATCGGGGACCCATGGAAAGACGACCACGACCAGTCTGGTGGCCTTCATCCTCCACCACGCCGGCCGCGATGCAGGCTTTCTCATCGGGGGCGTGCCAGTGGATTTTCCGTTCTCCGCGCGCCTCGGCAGCGATCGCGTCTTCGTCATCGAGGCTGATGAGTACGACACCGCGTTCTTCGACAAGCGAGCCAAGTTCCTGCACTACCGGCCAGCGACCCTGATCATCAACAACCTGGAGTATGACCACGCGGACATCTATCCGGACCTCGAGGCCATTACCCGGCAGTTTCACCAGCTCGTGCGGTCGGTGCCCGGCAATGGCCGGCTGATCACGCCGGCCGCTGACGCCAATGTGACGGCACTGCTCCAGCAGGGCTGCTGGACGCCCGTTGACAGCTTCGGCAGCCGGCCCGGTGGCGCCGGGTGGGTGGGGCTGGAGGATCCGCCCGGTACGCTGCGGGTGCTGCACGACGGTGCCGAAGCCGGCTCCTGCCCCTGGCAGCTGTCGGGGACCCACAACGCGGAAAATGCAGTTGCGGCCCTGCTGGCCTGCCGGGCGGTCGGCGTCCCAGCGGAAACCGCCATCGAGGCGCTTGGTCACTTTGGCGGAGTCCGCCGGCGCCTGCAGCATCTCGGGAGTTTCAATGGCGTGCAGCTCTTCGACGATTTTGCCCATCACCCGACCGCGATCCGGCGCACCCTGGAAGGAGTCCGCCGGCGCACCGGCGTCCAGCGCGTCATAGCGGCCTTCGAACCTCGTTCCAACAGCATGAAGCTCGGTGTCTATGAGGGGGCGCTGGCGCCCGCGCTCGCCGGAGCCGACCTCGCCTGGGTGTTGCGGCCCGCCGGACTCAGGTGGGACATGGGGGCGGAGTTCAACGCGGCGCCGCAGGTGCAGCTGCGGGATGACACCGCGGTGATTACCCGCGAGATACTCGCGGTTGCCCGGCCCGGCGACGCCATTGTCGTGATGAGCAATGGCGACTTCCAGGACATCCACACCAGCCTGCGGCAAGGTCTCGAGGAGTCAGTTTCACCGTGACCGCCGCGACGATCCCGCTGTTTCCGCTGGGTACCGTCCTGTTTCCGGAGGGTCCGCTGCCGTTGCGGGTCTTTGAGCCAAGGTACCTGGATATGGTGAGCCGCTGCCTGCGCAACGATGTCGCCTTCGGCGTGCTACTGATCACCAGCGGGCGGGATACGACCGAAGTGGAGACCAGCGCAGTCGGGACGCTCGCCCGCATCATTGACTGGTATCAGGGTAGTGACGGCATCCTGGGCATCACGGCCCGCGGAGGTGACCGGTTCCGGCTGCAGAAGATGTCCCGGCAGCCAGACGGCCTGTACGTCGGCGAGACCGAACTGCTGCCAGGGATGCCCCGGGTTCCCCTGCCCGATGAGTTCCGCCCGATGGCGGCCCTCCTTGAGAGCGTCATCAACGACCTCGGTCGGCTGTACGATGCCATCGAGAAGCGCTATGACGACGCGTCGTGGGTGGGATGCCGGCTGGCGGAGATCCTGCCGATGCCACCCGCCGACAAGCAGCGTTGCCTTGAGCTTGATGATCCGGTAGAGAGATTGCAGATACTCCGGCCGATGCTTCGGCCGTTCCGTCGTGAAAAGACTCAATAGCGGGACCAGCCCCACAGGCTGACAGCAACGTCAATGAAGACCTACATGTGCCTCATCTGCGGCTTCATCTACGACGAGAGTGCGGGCGCGCCCGAAGCAGGCCTGGCACCCGGCACGCGCTGGGCCGACGTGCCGCTGTCCTGGCGGTGTCCTGACTGCGGGGCGGGCAAGGAAGACTTCGAGATGATCGAGGTGTGAGGGTCAGCGGTTTGTCACTGGCCGCGAGGGCAGACCTTGCTTCTCCAGCATGTGCAGTAGGCTGTCGGGTCCCACCAGGTGTAGCGCCCCGACGACGACCAGGTAGTCCGTGCCGTCGTTGGCCAGCGCGCGGATCGCCCTGGCGAAAGCTGCGTTTCGGCGGACGATGAGCGCCTCATAGACCTCTGGCTGGTTCCGCACCGGTCCGAGCATCTCCCGCTCGAGAATGGCGCTGTCTCCCGCCTTCCAGGCGCCGATCAGCCGGTCCGCTTCCGCATCGAAACTGCCGGCCTCCTCAATGGTGTTCAGGAAGAAATCGCGCTGGGCTGTCGCTGACAGTCCATCCAGCGTTCCCAGCTGATCCTCCAGGGTCTCAAGACCGCGGATCTTCTTGCCGGCTCGCCCGGCATCAACCACCATCCGGGCCTCTATGCCCAGCGAGGAGTCAAAGCCGAGCTGGGCGAGCCGGAGCTGGGTGATGAGGACTGCCGCGTACCACGGCTCGAAGGGCAGGAGCGGGGTCAGGTCCATGCCAAGGGCTGTTGCCTCGCGGCTGGCGCGTCGCCAGGCTTCGGCGCCGAGCAATTCCGGCAGCTGCCGGCCGCCCGCGTCCAGGGCAAGGCTCGCGACCAGTCCGGCGGCTGCCACCGGATCAAGGGCATCGAGCTCCAGTTCCATGATCACCACGTCAGCTGCCCCGAGACTGGCGGCCAGGGCCGGGTCCAGCGGATAGTCCGATTCCCGGAGAATGTGAATTGAACCGAGCAGGGTAATGCGGTTGCTGGTGCCTGCCAGTTCCCAGAGGGGCAGGGCGAACGTGGACGGCGCAAGCCCCGCCAGCAGTGCAGCGGCGACCAGCTGTGGCAGGATCCTGCTCAATCCACCCATACCACGCTGGTGTCGAGCTGTCCGTCCGCATGCAGATCGATCCAGCGAAAACCGGGCGGCCGGGTGTCCAGGGCGAAATCCTCGGACCCCGGCCTGAACTGGGCGCAGGTGGAGGGTGTGCTCATCAGCCGGACGGCGCCCCGGTGCTGGTCAGACGCCTGGTGCACGTGCCCCCACAGGATGCAGCGGACGGCCGCATGCCGGTCCACGATGTCGAACAGGTCTGTCCCGTTTCGCAGTGGCACGCTGTCGAGCCAGCGACTGCCCATGGGCACGGGGTGGTGATGCAGGGCGATGAGCACATGTTCAGCGCGCGCGCTGTCCAGTGTGCGCTCCAGGAAGGCCAGCTCCCGCGGTGCCAGTACGCCACCATCATCGTTGCTGGCGTAGCTGTTCAGCATCACCAGTGCCCATGAACTGTGGATGGCAAGTCCGCAGTACTGAAACGGCGCGTCGTTCAGCATCTCCTGCATGAGCGCCGGATCATCGTGATTGCCCGGCAGGCAGTAGACGGGAGCCTTGAGCGGCATCAGGAGTTCCCTGAAGCGCTCGTAGCCGGCACGGCTTTCGTCCTGGACAAGATCGCCGGTGGCCAGGACGAGATCCGGCTGTCGGGGATCCTGCTGCACCCGGGCCAGCGTCGCGCTGAGGGTGTCGTCAGTGTTCACGCCCCGCATACGTGCGTCCCGACGTCCGTGGAGGTGCGGGTCGGTGATCTGCAGTACGCGAACGGGTCCGGGGTTCACCGGCAAACTATAGCTGCCTGCGGGTTGCCGGGGCGAACCGGGTTCGCAGTCGCGATTGCCTATCCCGGACGGAGCGGCGGGACTGCGACTGCTTTCGCGTTATTGCCGCTGTGCCGGCCGGAATTCAGTAGCGGTAGTGTTCCGGCTTGTAGGGGCCTTCCACCGGAACCCGGAGGTAGTCGGCCTGGGTCTGGGTCAACGCGGTCAGCTCCGCGCCGATCTTGCCCAGGTGCAGCCGGGCCACCTTCTCGTCCAGGTGCTTCGGCAGCACGTAAACCCTGTGCTCGTACTTGCCGGGGTTCTGCCACAGGTCGATCTGGGCCAGAACCTGGTTGGTGAAGGAGTTCGACATCACGAAGCTCGGATGGCCCGTGCCACAGCCAAGATTTACCAGCCGGCCCTCGGCGAGCAGGATCAGCCGCTTGCCGTCGGGGAAGATGATGTGGTCCACCTGCGGCTTGATGTTCTCCCACTTCAGCTTGCGCAGGGAGTTCACATCGATCTCGCTGTCGAAGTGGCCGATATTGCAGACGATGGCCTGGTTTTTCATGCGGGCCATGTGGTCGAAGGTGATCACGTGGAAATTGCCGGTCGCCGTGACAAAGATGTCGGCCTTGTCGCAGGCTGCGTCCATCGTGACGACGCGATAGCCCTCCATGGCGGCCTGGAGTGCATTGATCGGGTCGATTTCCGTGACCCATACCGTGGCCCCGAGGCCCCGCAGCGACTGGGCGCAGCCCTTGCCCACGTCGCCGTACCCCGCGACGATCGCGATCTTGCCGGCGATCATTACGTCGGTGGCGCGCTTGATGCCGTCCACCAGGGACTCACGGCAGCCATACAGGTTGTCGAACTTGGACTTGGTCACCGAGTCGTTCACGTTGATTGCCGGGCACATCAGCTTGCCCTGGGTAGCCATCTCGTAGAGTCGTGCGACGCCGGTTGTGGTCTCCTCGGAGATGCCCCGCACGCCCCTCATCAGCTCGGGATACTTGTCGTGGAGAATCGCGGTGAGGTCACCGCCATCGTCCAGGATCATGTTCGGTACCCACCCGCCGGGTCCCCGGACGGTCTGCTCGACACACCACCAGTATTCCTCTTCGGTCTCGCCCTTCCAGGCAAAGACGGGGATTCCGGCCGCCGCAATGGCGGAGGCCGCATGGTCCTGGGTCGAGAAGATGTTGCAGGATGACCAGCGGATCTCGGCACCCAGGTCGATCAGGGTCTCGATCAGGACAGCCGTCTGGATGGTCATGTGCAGGCAGCCGGCTATCCGGGCTCCCTTCAGTGGCTGCGCCTTCCGGAACTCCTCCCGTACGGCCATCAGGCCGGGCATTTCGGTCTCGGCGATGGCGATCTCCCTGCGGCCCCAGGCAGCCAGACCGAGATCGGCTACCTTGAAATCCTGCTGGGTCGAGAAAACGGGCTTGGTGCTCATTTGCGGGCGTCCTTCTTTCGGTCAGTCCGGGTATCGGCGCGGATCGCGTCGGCCTTGTCAGTTCGCTCCCAGGTGAAATTCGGTTCTTCCCGGCCGAAGTGTCCATAAGCTGCCGTGGGCCGGTAGATGGGCCGGTGCAGCCTGAGCATCTGCCGTATGCCCCAGGGCGTGAGGTCAAAATGCCGGCGGACGAGGGCGGTCAGCCGTTCGGGGCTGAGTGTGCTGGTGCCGAAGGTTTCCACGCTCACCGAGGTGGGCTCCGCCACGCCGATCGCGTAGGAGACCTGTACCTCGCAGCGTTCCGCCAGTCCGGCGGCCACGATGTTCTTGGCCACGTAGCGTGCGGCATAGGTCGCGGACCGGTCGACCTTGGTCGGATCCTTGCCGGAGAAAGCGCCGCCCCCGTGCCGGGCCATGCCGCCGTAGGTATCCACGATGATCTTGCGTCCGGTGAGGCCGCAGTCACCCATCGGCCCGCCAATGACGAAGGAGCCGGTAGGGTTGATGTGAATCTTGCTAGGGCGCAGTGAGGCAAACCATTTCCTGCCGATCACCGGCTTCAGGATCTCCTCGATAACTGCCTCCCGGAGATCCTTCTGCTTGACGTCCGGGGCGTGCTGGGTCGAGAGCACCACCGCGTCCAGGCCCACGGGCCTGTCGTCCTCGTAGATCACCGTCACCTGACTCTTGGCGTCCGGACGCAGCCACGGGAGCCTGCCCTTCTTGCGCATGTCGGCCTGGCGCTTCACCAGCCGGTGGGCGAGGGTGATCGGCAGCGGCATCAGTACGTCGGTTTCGTTGGCCGCGTAGCCAAACATCATTCCCTGGTCACCCGCACCCTGCTTGCGTTTGTCCTTCCGGCCAACGCCCTGGGCAATGTTCTGGGACTGCTTGCCAATGGCGTTCAGCACGCCGCAGGACATCCCGTCGAAGCCCTTGTCGGAGTGGTCGTAGCCGATGTCGCAGATGACCTGGCGGACGATGGTCTCGAGGTCCACCCAGGCGTTGGTGGTGATCTCGCCGGAAATCAGCACGAAGCCGGTCTTGATGAGTGTCTCGCAGGCCACCCGCGACTCGGGCTCCTGGGTGAGGATCGCGTCAAGGATCGCGTCGGAGATCTGGTCGGCCATCTTGTCCGGGTGGCCTTCGGAGACGGATTCGGAGGTGAAGAGCTTGCGGTTCGCCATGGAGTGTCCGGTTGCTGGAGGTTCGGGCAGGGGATTATAGACTGAGGGCCGTCCGGTTGCGGGTGCACGACCGTTACGCGACAATGCGCGCCCTGCTGCGGCCTTCCGCGAGCCCATCCAGCCGTGCCCGGTCGTGGTGCGGGACCGGGTGACCTGCGATTCGGTGGGGCCAGAACCGGGCCGGGCGAGACCGGGGTAAAGAGCCGGCGAAACGAGACCCCTGGGGGACACGATGACAGCGAATGCCCGGAGCAACCGGTCCGTCAGCGAGCGTCGCAGGCTGGCCAGCGCCGTGCGGGTCCTCTCTCTGGACGCCGTGGAGCAGGCCGGGTCCGGACACCCGGGCATGCCCATGGGGATGGCCGATATCGCCGAGGTTCTCTGGAACGACTTCCTCCGCCACAACCCGGGCAATCCCGCCTGGCCGGACAGGGACCGGTTCGTGCTGTCCAATGGCCACGGATCGATGCTGCTGTATTCGCTGCTGCATCTGACCGGCTACCCCCTTTCCATGGACGAGATCCGCCGCTTCCGGCAGCTGGGAGCCCATACGGCGGGCCATCCCGAGCGGGACCTGCATCTCGGTATCGAGACCACAACCGGGCCGCTTGGCCAGGGGCTGGCCAATGCGGTTGGCATGGCGCTCGCCGAGCAGCTCCTCG
Organism: uncultured Chromatiaceae bacterium; assembly: GCA_964407855.1. Lineage (GTDB taxonomy): Bacteria > Pseudomonadota > Gammaproteobacteria > Steroidobacterales > SHZI01. The sequence continues at coordinate 23,662 of CAYOXI010000003.1, read as the reverse complement.
CCGCCGAGTTCAACCGGCCGGATTTCCCGGTTGTAGATCACCACACCTGGGTTTTTCTCGGCGACGGCTGCCTCATGGAGGGTATCTCGCACGAGGTCTGCTCCCTGGCAGGCACCCTGGGTCTGGGCAAGCTGATTGGCCTGTACGACGACAACGGCATCTCCATCGACGGCCATGTCCAGGCCTGGTTTTCGGATGACACGCCGGCCCGGTTCCGGGCCTACGGCTGGCAGGTGATTGCCGACGTGGACGGCCATGACCCGGTTGCCATCCGGGCGGCGATCGAGGCCGCCCGCGCCGAGAGCAGCCGGCCATCACTCATCTGCTGCAAGACCATCATCGGCTTCGGAGCGCCGAACCGGCAGGGCACGGAGAAAGTGCATGGCGAAGCGCTGGGGGCCGTCGAGGCCGCCGCTGCCCGGCATAACCTGGGCTGGACACTCCCTCCTTTCGAGCTCCCCGACGACATCCGTGCCGGGTGGGATGCCCGGGCGACCGGCGCGGCCCTGGAAAAAGCCTGGCAGGCCCGGTTCACCGCCTACACCGCCAAATACCCGGAGCTGGCCGCCGAATTCTCCCGCCGGATGGCCGGTGACCTGCCGGCCGGCTGGCCGGCCCATGCGGATGCCGCGCTGCTCAGCATTGCGGCGGATACAGCCGCGAAGGCCACCCGGAAGACGTCGGAAGACGCACTGAATGCCTATGCCCCGGTTCTGCCCGAGCTGTTTGGTGGTTCAGCGGACCTGACGGGCTCGAATCTGACCCGGACGAAGGCTGCGCGCACGGTGGTCCCGGACAGCGTGACGGGCAATTACCTCTCCTGGGGCGTGCGGGAGTTCGGGATGTCCGCCGCGATGAACGGCATGGCGCTCCACGGGGGCGTCATTCCGTTTGGCGGCACCTTCCTGACCTTCTCCGACTACTCCCGGAACGCACTGCGGATGGCCGCACTGATGGAGATCCGGGCCATCTTCGTCTTCACTCATGACTCCATCGGTCTCGGCGAGGACGGCCCCACGCACCAGGCCGTGGAACACACCGCGAGCCTGCGCCTCATTCCCAACATGAGCGTCTGGCGTCCCTGTGACGGCGTGGAAACAGCGGTTGCGTGGCGGTATGCGATTGAACGTACCCGGGGGCCGACGAGCCTCATACTGACCCGGCAGGCGCTGCCTGCCCAGACGCGCACCCAGGCCCAGATCGGGGCCATTCTGCGCGGCGGCTATGTCCTGCGCGATGCCGCGCGGGTGGAACTGATCCTGATCGCCACGGGCTCCGAAGTGGCCCTGGCCATGGCGGCGGCAGATCTGCTGGCGGCCCGCGGTCACGGTGTGCGGGTGGTCTCCATGCCGTGCCCGACACTTTTCGCGGCCCAGGATGCGGCGTGGCGGGAATCAGTGCTCCCGGCAGCCGTCACCCGCCGCATTGCTGTGGAGGCCGGGGTGACCGAGTCCTGGTATCGCTGGGTCGGACCGGGAGGCCGCGTGGTCGGCATCGATACCTTCGGGAAGTCGGCGCCGGCGAAGGATCTCTTTCCCCACTTCGGTTTCACCGCCGGGCGGATCGAGAAGGATGCTCTGGAACTTTTGTAGGCAGGAGTACGTGAGATGACGGTCAAGGTTGCCATCAACGGATACGGTCGTATTGGCCGCAATGTGCTGCGTGCCCTCTATGAAGGCAGCCGCACGCGTGAATTGTCGATCGTTGCCATCAACGATCTGGGCGATGCAAAGACCAACGCCCATCTCACCCGCTTTGACACGGCCCACGGGAAGTTTCCCGGCACCGTCGTGGTTGACGGCGACAGCATGGTGGTCAACGGCGACCGCATCCAGGTGCTGGCGGAGCGCAATCCGGCCGCGCTGCCCTGGGGAAAGCTGGGCGTGGACGTGGTCCTCGAATGCACCGGCCTGTTTACCACCAAGGAGCGCGCTTCGGCGCACCTCCAGGGTGGTGCAAAGAAGGTGATCATCTCGGCCCCGGGTGGCAAGGATGTGGATGCGACGATCGTCTACGGCGTCAACCACTCCATCCTGAAGGCCAGTCACACGGTGATCTCGAATGCCTCCTGCACCACCAACTGCCTCGCGCCGCTGGTCAAGCCGCTGCATGACAAGCTGGGCGTGGTGCACGGCCTGATGACCACGATTCACGCCTACACCAATGACCAGGTGCTGACGGACGTCTACCACGAGGACCTGCGCCGGGCCCGCTCGGCCACCATGTCGATGATCCCGACCAAGACGGGCGCAGCCGCCGCGGTAGGCCTGGTCCTGCCCGAACTGAACGGCAGGCTCGACGGCTTTGCGATCCGGGTGCCGACCATCAATGTATCGGTCGTTGACCTGACCTTCACGGCCGGCCGGGCCACCAGCGTCGATGAGGTCAACAGCATTCTCAAAGCCGCGTCAGAAGGCGAGCTGAAGAATATTCTGGGCTACAACTCCGAGCCCCTGGTGTCCGTGGACTTCAACCACGATCCGCGCAGCTCCGTGTTTGATGCCACCCAGACACGGGTGATGAATGGCAATCTGGTCAAGGTGCTCAGCTGGTATGACAATGAGTGGGGCTTCTCCAACCGCATGCTGGACACCACCCTGGCCCTGATGAAGGCGTCATGACCACGCGGGTACTGCGCATGACGGACCAGAGCCTCGCCGGCAGGCGGGTGCTGGTCCGGGTGGATTTCAATGTCCCGGTCAAGGATGGGCGCGTCACCAGCGATGCCCGTATCCAGGCGGCCCTGCCGACGATCCGGATGGCGCTCGCCCGGGGTGCGGCGGTCATTCTGCTGTCCCACCTGGGGCGCCCGAAGGAGGGGTTCTTTGACCCGGCCCTGTCCCTGCGTCCGGTGGCTGACCATCTCTCAGGGCTGCTCGGGCAGCCGGTGCCTCTGGTGCGGGAATGGCTGAACGGCTTCGAGATCGCCGACGGCGAAGTAGTGCTTTGCGAGAACGTGCGCTTCAATGTCGGGGAGAAGGCCAACAAGCCGGCGCTCGCCAGGAAGATTGCCGCGCTCGGCGATATATTCGTGATGGATGCCTTTGGCACGGCACATCGCGCCGAAGCCAGCACCCACGGGGTGGCGCGCTATGCGCCGGTGGCCTGTGCCGGCCCGTTGCTCATGGCCGAGCTGACCGCACTGGAGCGGGTCTTGCGCAAGCCCGCCCGTCCGGTCGTGGCGATCGTCGGTGGCTCAAAGGTCTCGACCAAGCTCAAAGTACTGCAGTCCCTGGCCCGGCAGGTGGACCAGCTGATCGTCGGCGGCGGCATCGCCAATACCTTCATTGCCGCAGCCGGCCACCCGGTGGGGAAGTCCCTCTACGAGAAGGAGCGGCTCTCTGAAGCCCGGCGCCTGACGGGTAAGGGGTTCCGGGCCTCGATCCCCGTGCCGGCTGACGTGGTCGTGGCAAAGGCCGCCAAGGCCAGCGCGGCCGCAACCACCCGCCCCGTGAACAAGGTTGGACCCGGCGAACTGATCCTCGACATCGGGCCGCGCACGGCAGAGCTCTATTCCCGGCTCATCGCCCGCGCCGGCACTATCATCTGGAACGGCCCGGTCGGCGTCTTCGAGATCGAGAAATTCGGCAAGGGCACCCGGCGGGTGGCCGAGGCGGTGGCCAGATCCCGGGCCTTCAGTGTGGCTGGTGGCGGCGACACCCTGGCAGCCCTGGAGAAGTATGGCCTTTCAGACCGTCTCTCCTACGTCTCTACCGGTGGCGGCGCGTTCCTGGAATTCCTTGACGGCACACTGCTGCCGGCCGTGGCAGTGCTTGCCGAACGGGCTCGCGGTTCCATCCGCGGCACGCCCCGCCGCTGAGGCCTGCGGCGGGTACCGGCGGCTTCGCCAGTGCCCGGGCCGGAGTCCAGCCGCGAAATTCTGCTGCGGCTGTTCCAGGCCGGCATTGCAGCGGTCGACCCGGCCCGCTGTCTGCCGGCCTTCCTGCCGGTTCAGCCACCAGCCGGCAAGACGTTCGTCGGCGGCGCAGGCAAGGCTGCCGCCAGCATGGCCCTGGCTCTCTACCGCACCTTTCAGGAGCGAGGCGAGGCACCACCCGCGGGCCTGGTCGTAACCCGCTATGGCCATGGCCTGCGGAACGGGGAGACCACCGGGGCGATTCAGGTCATCGAGGCCGGGCACCCGGTGCCTGATGAGGCAAGTGTCGAGGCGGGCGCCCGGATGCTGGACCTGCTGGGCGCAGCCCGGCCCGGGGACCGCTGCATCTTTCTCCTGTCCGGCGGGGCGTCCGCGCTGATGGTGCAGCCAGCGCCCGGCCTGCAGCTCACACTCAAGCAGCGGGTCACCCGGGAACTTCTGGCGGCGGGAGCCGCCATTGGCGAGATCAATACGGTCCGGCGAGCGCTGTCGGCGATCAAGGGGGGAGGCCTCGCCCGACGCTGTGCCGCGGGCGAGATCCTGTTGCTCGCCATCTCGGATGTGGAGGGCGACCGGCTTGAGGACCTGGGCTCCGGGCCCTTCACCCCGGATCCCAGTCCGGTAGCCGGGGCGGCGGAAATCCTGCAGCGCCATGGCATCGGGATCGAACCCGCGCTGGCCGACTGGCTGGCTCGCCGGGCTGACCGCAGTCGGGAGCCGGCCACGCAGGGGCCCGCGCCGGTCATCCAGGCGCAGATCATTGCCCGTTCCCGGGATGCGCTTGCCGCCGTGGCCGGGGCGGCCGCAGCAGCAGGCTACGCGCCCCGGATCCTGCCCGGGGTCTATGGTCCGGCCAGGGCCGCCGCCATGGCCCATGCCGCAGTGGTCAGCGATCTGCGCAGGCAGGGTCAGCGGGGCGCCCTGCTGTCAGGGGGTGAAACCACAGTGCGTGTCACGGGCACCGCCGGCCGGGGCGGTCGCAACGGGGAATATCTGCTGACTCTGGCCCTGGCGCTGGGTGAGAGGGCAGGGGTGCACGCGCTGGCGGCCGATACCGATGGCCTCGACGGCACCGGCGATAACGCGGGCGTACTCATCGCACCCGACACCCTGCAGCGGGCGGCCACCCTCGGGCGGAAGGCGGCGGCTGATCTGGCCGGCCAGAACAGCTATGGGTTCTTTGACACCCTGGGTGACCTGGTGGTAACCGGGCCTACGCGTACGAACGTAAACGATCTCCGGATCATCCTCGTCGACTGAGCCCCTGTGGGATACTTCAGCCCTGTTTCCAGCTGTCGGGTTCAGCTTTCATGCGCAGAACGAAGATCATCGCCACTCTCGGGCCGGCCACAGACAACCCGGTCACGCTCGGCAAGCTCCTCCTCGCCGGCGCTGATGTGGTACGCATCAATTTTTCCCACGGTGAGGAAGCCAGTATCCGGGCGCGTGTCCAGATGGTGCGCGAGGTGGCGGAGGCGACCGGCCGCGACGTGGCAGTACTCGGCGACCTGCAGGGACCCAAGATCCGCATCCGGCGCTTCCGGGACGCTTCGGTGGTATTGGCAGAAGGCCAGGGCTTTGTCCTCGATCCCGACATGGATCCTGCTGGCGGGACCGTCGAGGGCGTGGGTGTTGCCTACCCGGAGCTGGCGAAGGACGTGGGGCCGGGCGATGTGCTGCTGCTGGACGACGGCTTCATCACGCTCACGGTCGAGCGCGTTGTGGGCTCACGCATCCACTGCATCGTGACCCAGGGGGGCACTCTTGCCGACCGGAAGGGTATCAACAAGCAGGGTGGTGGCCTTTCAGCGCCGGCACTCACCGACAAGGACCGCGAAGACCTCCGGCTGGCGGCTTCCCTCGAGGTTGACTGGTTGGCAGTTTCCTTCGTCCGTCGGGCCGAGGACCTCCACGAGGCGCGCCAGCTCCTGCGTGAGGCCGGCGGTACCGCCCTGCTGGTCGCCAAGATCGAGCGCACCGAGGCCATCACCAACCTCGAAGCCATCATCGATGCCGCCGACGCAGTCATGGTGGCGCGGGGCGACCTCGGGGTCGAGACCGGCTACGCGGGCCTGACCGGGTTGCAGAAGAAGATCCTGAAGATGACCCGGCAGCGCCACAAGGTGGCCATCACTGCGACCCAGATGATGGAATCCATGATCCACAGCCAGGTGCCGACCCGGGCCGAAGTGTCCGATGTGGCCAATGCCGTCATGGACGGGACTGACGCGGTGATGCTGTCGGCGGAGACGGCGGTCGGGGAGTATCCGGTCAGGGCAGTCTCGACCATGGCGGAGGTCTGTGTCGGTGCGGAGAGCTACTACTCCACGCTGGGCCGGCCGAACCACCGCAATAATGACCGCTTCGAACGGGCCGACGAGGCCATCGCCATGGCGGTGATGTACACCGCAAATCACCTGCCTGTCACAGCCATCATCGCGCTGACAGAATCCGGTTCCACGCCCCTGTGGATGTCCCGTATCCGCAGCGATATTCCCATCTTTGCCTTCACCCGGCATGAAGCAACGCGCCGCCGGGTGGTGATGTACCGGGGCGTATACCCGGTCGCCTTCGACATCACCCATGCGGACAGCACGGTCATCTACCAGCAGGTGTTCCGCGTCCTCCTTGGCCTCGGCCATGTGCGCCCCGGAGATCTGGTGATCCTGACCAAGGGTGAATTGTCCGGCGTCGCGGGCCGCACCAACTCCCTGAAGATCCTCGCCGTGACTGCGGGCGACGGCCCCGGCGATTGACCCCGGTCATCGCGGTTTCCCATGGGCCTTAAGCAGGCGGGTAGTGCTGCCGGCATTGCCGCGCGCGCAATCGGGGCGAGGCCAGGAGAGCTGGCTGCCGCCCTGCTGGGTGCGGCCTACATGTTCTGCCTGATGGCGGCCTACTACATGCTCCGGCCGGTCCGCGATGCGATGGGCATCGCTGGCGGCGTGGAGAATCTCAAGTACCTCTTTCTGCTGTCCTTCGCTGCCACCCTCGTGGTTGTCCCCCTCTACGGCCTCGCCTGCGCCCATCTGCCCCGGTCCCGGTTCGTTCCCCTGATCTCGCTGTTGCTGGTCGCCATGGTGGGACTGTTTTCCGCCTTCTTCCGCGGTGCCGGTGACGAGCCGCCCGACTGGGTCGCCCAGGCTTTCTTCGTCTGGGTAGGGGTGTTCAACCTGTTCGTGCTGTCGGTCTACTGGAGCTTCATGGCGGATCTCTTCTCCGCAGAGCAGTCCCGGCGACTCTTTGGTTTCCTGGCTGCAGGTGGCAGTGCCGGGGCGATCGCCGGGCCGGCAGTGACCACGCTGATGGTGGGTAACATCGGGATCGACGGACTGCTGCTTTGTGCCGGCGCCCTGCTGCTGACGACGGTGGTGCTGGTGCAGTTCCTCCTCCGCTGGGAAAAGAATTCCCCCGCCAGCCCCCACAAGCCGCTTACCGGACCGATGGAGAGCGACGAACCGATCGGCGGGAATCCCCTGGCCGGTATCTCCTTGCTCGGCCGCTCCCGCTACCTGCTGGGGATCGCGTTTTTCGTGCTGCTCTTTACTGCCGTCAGCACCTTCATGTACATGCAACAGGCCGAACTGCTCCGGGACACGGTCGCCACTTCGGCGGAGCGCACGCGCATCCTCGCGGCCGTGGATCTCATCGTGAATGCCATCTGCCTGCCGACCCAGCTGTTCGTTACCGGGCGACTGGTCAGGCGCTTCGGGCTGACGGCCCTGCTCGTGGCTCTGCCGCTCTTCATGGTGGCGGGCTTCCTGGCGCTGGCGTCGACGCCGGTGCTGCTGGTGCTGCTCGGCGTCCAGATCCTGCGCCGGGCCGGGGATTACGCGATCACGCGGCCGGCCCGGGAACTGCTGTTCACCGCGCTCCCTAAAGAGAGCCGGTTCAAGGCAAAGAACGTCATCGATACGGTGGTCTACCGGGGCGGAGACGCCGTCAATGTCTGGCTATATGCGCTGCTTGGCGGACTGGGACTGGGACTGGCCGGCATTGCGGTCGCTGGTGCTGCAATAGCAGCGCTCTGGGGTGCGGTGGCGCTGCTGCTGGGCCGTGCCTTCAGCCGGGTGATCGAGCTGGAGCCGGGGGCCCTGCCGGGTCGCGGCCTGCTGGCCCAGGATCACGACGAACCGGTCTGATTGCCGCGCCTGGCCTGGCCCGCGGCCTGACTGGCAGATGCCGGCCGCCCGTCCCGTCAGCTGCCCGCGTCAGCCTGCAGGCTCTTGAGATCTGCCAGCACTTCCTGCGAATGCGTCGCCGGATCCACCCTGGCATAGTGACGGGCAATGCTGCCGTCCGGACGGATCAGGAACGACTGGCGCCTGGCCAGTTTCATGATGCCGAGGTTGTTCAGCACGCCATAGGCCTCTGCTGCCTCGCCGTCCACGTCGGCGAGCAGCGGAAACGGCAGGCTGTACTTCTCGGCGAACTTCTTCTGGTCGGCGATGGCGTCGATGCTTACGCCAATCACGGTTGCGCCGACCTCCTCGAAGGCGAAGATATTGTCCCGGAACTCACAGGCTTCTTTGGTGCATCCCGGCGTGTCGGCCTTGGGATAGAAGTACAGGGCGACCCACTGTCCCTTCAGGTCCGCCAGTGTGACCCAGTTGCCGTTCTGATCCTGGAGGCGGAATTCCGGTGCGGCCTCGCCCACCGCCGGCTGGGCTGCCAGGCTGACATTCCACCAGGCGAGGCCGATGCCAACGACGGCGGCCATGCCGGCGAGTAGAGCAATCTGACGCATCATTTCGGGCGACTCCGGCAGTTCGGACACGAGCCGAGGATAGCACTGCGGCCTGCTTCCTTGTGGCGGCTGCAGGGCAGCCTTAAGATCGGGTCTGCTTCAGCGCAGCCACCGGGGGGCCCATGGGCCCTGATCGCAGACAGACCACCGTCACCGACGGCCTTTACCGTAAGGTCGGCCTGGTCCTGCCCGGCGGCGGTGCGCGGGGCGCCTATCAGGTCGGTGTGCTCAAGGCGGTCGCGGAACTGCTTCCCCGCCGCTCGCCCAATCCCTTCTGTGTCCTGAGCGGCACCTCCGCGGGGGCGATCAGTGCCGCCGTGCTTGCTTCCCGAGCCCGTTCCTTTCGGACAGGCGTTACGGATCTGGAGCGGGTCTGGGCCAACTTCAATTCGGGCCAGGTGTACCGCTGCGATGCCTGGACCATGCTGAAAAGCAGCCTCCACTGGTTTACCACCATCGTGCTGGGGGGGCTCGGCCAGCGGAATCCCCGCTCCCTGCTCGACAATGCGCCGCTGTGGGCCCTGCTGCGCGGGCGAATCAACTTTGATGCGGTCCAGGAGGCTATTGACCGGGGCTACCTCGACGCACTGGCCATCACGGCCGCCGGCTACGGTTCAGCCCGTTCGGTGACCTTCTACCAGGGAGGACCTGCTGCCGAGCCCTGGGATCGCGTCCGGCGCAAAGGCCGGCCCACCCGGATCAGCCTGGAGCACCTGATGGCGAGCATTGCCGTGCCACTGGTGTTTTCTCCTGTGCGGATCGGTCGGGAGTACTTCGGTGACGGCGCCATGCGTCAGGCGACACCCCTGTCGCCGGCCCTGCGCCTCGGCGCGGAACGCCTGCTGGTGATCGGCGTGCGGAACGAGCTGCCGGAACCGCTGCCCGACATGGAAGAACTTGTCCCCTACCCTAGTTTTGGCCGCATCGCCGGCTACATTCTGGATGCATTGTTCATGGATGGGCTGTCGTCGGACCTGGAGAACCTCAGCCGGATCAACCTGATCCTCGACACCATGCCGGGCCGGACCATGGAGGGACACTTCGGCGTACTCCGGCACACCAACGTCCTGATCATGCTGCCGAGCGAGGACATCCGCAGCATTGCAGCCCGTCACGTCCGGGAGATGCCCCGACCCATCCGGCTGTTGCTGAGAGGGCTCGGCGCGCTGAACTACGGGGGCGCGCAGCTGCTCAGCTACCTGCTTTTCGAGTCCGGCTACACCCGGGAACTGATCGCCCTGGGTTACCGGGATGCCATGGCCCGGCGCGAAGAACTGCGGGACTTTCTCGCCGGCAAGCCCATGGATTCACCGTCGGGAATCCTGGGCTGGAAGGATCTGAGCGAGGAATACTCCCAGCGCGTACCGGCGCTGCAGATCGCGGGCAGCAGCGCGGCCTGAACTGCCGTCAGGCGCCCCCAAGCTGCGGGGCCGTGAACTGGTTGGTGACATTGGGCAGTTCATTGTGCCGGGTCATGACGGGCGCGTAGCGCTTCGCGAGGTCCGCCGCGAGCTTCTCGGTCATGTACACGGAGCGGTGCTGGCCCCCGGTGCAGCCGATGGCCACGGTCAGGTAGTTCCGGTGAAAGTCCACATACTCCGGAATCCAGCGATCGAGGAAGCCGACGATGTCGGCGAACATCCGCTGCACGCTCGGCGCGGCGTCGAGAAAGCGGATTACTTCCTCATCCCTGCCGGTGAGCGGCCGGAGGCCCGCGTCCCAGTAAGGGTTGGGCAGGCAGCGAAGGTCGAAGACAAAATCGGCATCCGCCGGAATGCCATGCTTGTAACCGAACGACTCGATCAGGATGGAAAGCCCCGCGCGTTCGTTCTCTCCTACCCGCCGGCGGATGATGTCCCGCAACTCGTAAATGCTCGTGCGGCTGGTATCCAGGACCAGGTCGGCTGACGCAATGATGGGACCGAGTAGCTCACGCTCCCGTTCAATGGCTTCCCGGAGGCTCAGTCCGGCTGCACTCAGTGGGTGCTTGCGACGGGTATCGGCAAAACGCTTCAGCAGTACGTCGTCTTCCGCATGCAGGAATATGACCTCGCAGCGTATGCCCCGGCTGCCCAGCTCCGTGACGACGTCCGGCAGCCTGGCCAGGTCGTCGGCGCGGTTGCGTGCGTCAATGCCGATGGCAAGGTTGCCATAGGTCGGGTCCTCGGTGCTGGTCAACTCGGCGATCATCGTGCCGAGGAGGGCGGCCGGCACATTGTCGATGCAGTAGTAGCCGAGGTCCTCGAAATGATTCAGCGCGACAGATTTGCCTGAACCCGACAGGCCGCTGACGATGATGAGGCGCACCGCCCGGGTCCCCGCCTGAGTCAGGTCAGGTCGCGCCGCACGGAGTGGCGGTCGTTGTGATCCGTCAGCTTCTCCTTGTGCCTGCGTACCTGGCTGTCGAGCTTGTCGGCCAGCGCATCTATCGCAGCGTACATGTCTCCTTCCGTGGCATCGGCGAAGAGTTGTGCGCCCGTGATGTGGATCGTCGCCTCGGCGCGGTGGCGGATCTTCTCAACGGTAAGTATGCAGTGGACGGTGCTGACCTGGTCGAAGTGGCGCTCCAGACGGGAGAGTCTCGAATTCACGTAGTCCCGCAGTGCCTCGGTAACTTCGATGTGATGACCTGTGACGTTGATTTGCATGCGGCGCCTCCTTTTTCTGTGCGCCCCGGCAACTGGCCCCGGGGCAGGCTTTGTCCGGGCCCGGTCAGCGTGGCGGACGGCGCTTGCGTTCACTGGACGGGGGTATCTGCATGGCTTCCCGGTATTTTGCCACTGTCCGGCGCGCAACCTGGATACCCTGCTTCGACAGCAGTTCGCCCAGCTGGCTGTCCGACAGCGGCCGCCGGGGGTCTTCCTGGGCGATCAGGCGCTTGATGCGGGCGCGAATGGCCGTCGATGACTGCTCGCTCCCGTCGTCGCCGGTCACCTGGCTGGAAAAGAAGTGCCGGAACTCGAATACGCCCCGGGGTGTATGCATGTACTTGTTGGCCGTGACCCGGGAGATCGTGGACTCATGCATTTCCACGGTCTCGGCCACATCGCGCAGCACCATGGGCCGCATGGCCTCTTCTCCCTGGTCCAGAAAGGCGGACTGGCGATCCACGATGCACCGCGCAACACGGAGCAGGGTGTCATTGCGGATTTCGAGGCTGCGCACCAGCCAGCGCGCTTCCTGGAGCTGGTTACGCAGCGTGGTGTGTTCGCTGTCGCCCCGGACCAGATCGGCATAGGCCTGGTTGACTTTCAGTCGGGGCGTAACGGAGCGGTTGACCTCCACCACCCAGCGGTTATTGCGCTTCCGGACGAACACGTCCGGGACGATGTAGTCGGCAGCAGCCGGCTGGACCGCCAGGCCCGGTTTCGGGTGGCAGTTGCGAATCAGCGCAAGGGCAGTGTCCAGTTCTTCCCCGGATACGCCATGTTGCCGGCGGAGCATCGCAAACTGCTGGTCGGCGACCAGGTCGAGGCCGTCGATGGTTATGGCCAGTGCCAGCTGGAGCCCGGGGAGATCACCGCCCAGCTGTCGCAGCTGGATCCGGACGCACTCGCCCAGGTTGCGCGCTGCCACGCCGGAGGGATCCAGCGCCTGGACCTTTGCCAGGGTCTGCTCCAGCTCCTCGAGGGTGAAAGTGCCGTCCCGATTGAGTATTTCCAGAATGCCCGGCAGCGGCTCGGTGAGGTAGCCGGCGTCGTTGATGCTGTCGATCAGGGCCTGGCCGATCAGGAACTCGCGCGGGTTGAAGTGCTCAGTTTCCAGCTGCCACAAGAGGTGGGCGTGCAGCGTTTCGCCGGTACGGTCGCTGGGTTCGGGACGGCCGTCTTCGCCATCCCAGCTGGCGCCCCGCCCGGAGGTCTCGTTCCACAGCAAAGAGTCCTGGTACTCATCCGGGCCCGGGTCGCTGCCGGCTGCCAGGTCCGAGTCGCCATCATCCCAGGTATCCGCCGGCGTTTCGTCATCCGGAGTTCCGCCATGGGCGGGATCAGCGGGAGAGGGTGCAATCAGCTCGGGGCGTTCGGCTGACTGCGAGGCCGGTTCCTCGACTTCAAGCATCACGTTCTCGGTCAGCAACTGCTCCAGCTGGGTATTCAGCTCGGCAACCGGCAGTTGCAGCAGACGGATCGCCTGCTGCAACTGCGGCGTCATGGTCAGTTGCTGGCTGATGCGGAGTTGAAGTGCCGGCTTCATCGTCATCCCTGAGTAACTGCCGTCAAGACCATCGGGAAGCTACAGTCTGAATCCCTCGCCCAGATAAACCTGCCGGACCTGCTGATTGTCCAGGATCGCCCTGGGCGTTCCTTCGGCAATCATCAGGCCATCGTTGAGAATATAGGCGCGCTCGCAGATTCCCAGTGTCTCGCGCACATTATGATCCGTAATCAGCACGCCGATACCCCGGGTGGCCAGATGCCGGACAATCCGCTGGATGTCCAGCACCGAGATCGGGTCCACGCCGGCAAATGGCTCGTCCAGCAGCACGAAGCGGGGTTCCGCCGCCAGCGCCCGGGCAATCTCGACCCGTCGCCTCTCGCCGCCGGACAGGCTCATGCCCTGGCTCCCCCGGACGTGGCTGACGTGGAGTTCGTCCAGCAGTTCCTCGAGCAATCGTTCCCTGCCGGCCCGGTCCAGGTCGTCCCGGGTTTCCAGAATGGCAAGGATGTTGTCTTCGACGGAGAGCTTGCGGAATATCGATGCCTCCTGGGGCAGGTAGCCAAGCCCCATTTTCGCCCTCCGGTGCATGGGCATCCCCGTCAGGTCATGGCCGTCGAGCGTGATGCTGCCCCGGTCGCAGGGGATCAGGCCGACGATCATGTAGAACGCCGTGGTCTTGCCGGCGCCATTGGGGCCCAGCAAACCGACGATTTCCCCACTCGAGATTTCGAGCGAGATGCCCTTTACGACCCGGCGCAACCTGAAGCGCTTCTCGATGTCAGCGGCCCGGAGCGTGCTCAAGGCGAGGGCACCTCGCCGCCACCGGATGCTCCGTCGGGCTTGGGCGTGGAATCCTGGCGGGGGGTGATGCGCATCCGGACATCACCGCCGTCGGCAGACCCGGCCGTGACCACTTCGCGCACCAGGTCATAGCTGATCAGCGACCCGGTGATTTCATTGCTCCCGTCGCTCAGGAAGGCGTCGTTGACCATGCGGATCGTGCCGGCACGCAGGTCGTACTCCAGGGTCCGGCCACGGCCTTCGGTCGGCGTCGTGCCTCGTCCCCGGCTCTGGACAAACCGGGCCGGGTTACCCGACAACACGGCCTTGCGCAGCTCGTTGTTGCTGAAGGTCAGCTCCGCCCTCTCGCAACGGGCCTCGGTGGCGCCATTGCGAATGACAACAGAACCCGTGAAGGTCCAGACACTGTTGCTGAAGTCGGCAGGACTGGCGCTTGCCTCGTTTGCGGTGATGCTGAGGCCTCCCTGGACCACGCGCAGGTCGCGGAATACGAGGCGGTCGTTGCGGCGGTCGAGTTCCGAGAAGGCGGCATCGAGCTCGATCGGCAGCGCCCGGTCGGCTTCGTTGATCAGGGGCAGCTCGGGCGCCTGGGCCGCCAGGGTCGTGCAGGACAGCAGGCCAATGGCCAGGAGGACCGCGACTGGCGGACGGCCGATCATCGGTTCAGGGCAGGAATCGCCCACGGACCTCAGCGGAGAATTCGAGGCGATCCTGCTTGAGATAGACACGCATCCCCCTGGCGCTAAGCGTGTCCCGGTTACGCTCGACCGTTACGGCCCGCTCGGTGCGGGCAATATGGGCTTCGGGATCCAGCTCCAGATAGTCGGTGCGGATCGTCAGCGGTGCCGGGTTGCCGGCCATTCCGGCCTGCGGAACCGTGGTGGCCACCACGTCGCCCGACAGGAGGATGATAGTACGATCCGGCGGAATCTGTCCGCCATCCGCACGGAGCCGCCAGGGCACCTGCTCGCCCGGCGAATAGTCCACATTCACGTCCGTCAGCGTGACCGTTCCATCGGCCAGCATCTGCTCCGCCGCCGCTGCCCTGACGGCGTACAGGATGCGGCCATCCTCCCCGGTTCCTGTCAGGGTCGCGTCCTTGAGGTAATACCCGAGGCCGGGACGGGGGACGGTTTCGCGCTGCGGCTCGCCGGCGGGCCGCAGGAAGACCAGCAGGCTCGTCGCCAGTGCACCACCGACCAGCAGGGCGAGCCGGACCGGATGCCGGACCGTGGGGAAGCGTGAGCCGGTGGCTGGCATCAGTCCTCAGCCGGTCTGGCGGGCAGCTACCAGCAGATCGCAGACTTCGCGTACGGCGCCCAGGCCACCCGGCAGACTGGTGGTCCAGTCGGCCTGACGCACCACATCCTGGTGGGCGTCCGCCACCGCGATCCGCAGGCCAATGCCGCCGGACATCATTTCGAGGTCGGGCAGGTCATCGCCCACGCAGGCCACCGAGCCGGCCGGCACCCTGAGGATCGCCAGCAGCTCGGCGAGGGCGGCCTGCTTGTCGTTCCTGCCGAGGAAAACGTGCGGCACCCGCAGTTCGGCAAGCCGGGCCGTGGCGGCACCCGACTGCCGTCCCGAGATGACCGCAACAGCAATCCCGGCCGCCAGCGCCTGCTGGATTCCATAGCCGTCGCGGACGTGGAAGGCCTTGGTTTCCCGGCCATCCGCGTCGTAATGCAGGCGGCCATCCGTGAGTACCCCATCGACGTCAAGGACCAGCACGCGGATGCCGGCGGCAACAGTCCGGATTTCGGCGGGCGTCATCACCGGCCCTACATGACGCCGGCGCGCAGCAGGTCGTGGACGTTCAGCGCACCCACCACCCGCCGCTCATCGTCGACGACGAGGAGGGCGTTGATCTTGTACTGCTCCAGCATATGTACGGCCTCGGCGGCGAGCACACCGGCGGCAATGGTCCTGCAGTTGGGCGTCATGACTTCGGCGATCGGCGTGGCATGCACGTCGATGCCCCGGTCGAGGACGCGACGAAGGTCCCCGTCGGTAAAGATCCCGGCAAGGCGCTGGTTGCCATCCAGGATGCCGGTCATGCCAAGTCCCTTGCGGCTCATTTCCATGAGTCCTGCCGAGAGCGGTGTCTGCAGGTCAACGAGCGGAATGCTGCTGCCCTTGTGCATGACGTCGTCCACCCGGAGCAGCAGGCGCCTGCCCAGTACGCCGCCCGGATGCGAGAGCGCGAAGTCCTCCCGGGTGAAGCCCCGGCTCTCGAGCAGCGCCACGGCCAGCGCGTCACCCATGGCCAGGGCTGCCGTGGTACTGGCCGTCGGGGCAAGATTCAGCGGGCAGGCTTCCTCGGCTACGCCAATGTCCAGGGCGACCGTGGCCGCCTCGGCCAGGGTCGAACGCAGGTTGCCGGTGAGTGTGATCAGCGGGATCGCGAGACGCTTCAGCAGCGGGAGGATCGTCACGATCTCACCGGTCTCCCCGGAACTGGAGATCGCGATCAGGAGGTCGGTACGGGTAATCATGCCCAGGTCCCCGTGGCTCGCTTCTCCCGGGTGGACAAAGAAGGCGGGGGTGCCGGTGCTGGCCAGCGTCGCGGCAACCTTGCCGGCCACATGGCCGGACTTGCCCATGCCCGTGACCACCACCCGGCCGCGGCAGGCCAGGCACAGCTCGCAGGCCTGGTCGAAGCGGCTGTCCAGGCGGGCTGCGAGGCCAGCCACCGCGGCCGCCTCGATCTCCAGAACCCGTCGTGCCCTGGCCTGGAAGTCCCGCGGATTTATGCTCATGGGCCGGGATTGTAAGTCATCTATAATCCCGCGCCTCACCCGATACCCCACCGGCAGTTCGATGACCCCGCGAGAGATTGAAGACCTGATCCGCAGCCACCTCCCGGACACCACCGCGACCGTGAACAGCACGGACAATGTGCATTTCGATGCCGTTGTGGTGAGTCCGTCTTTCGCCGGCAAGCGCACCCTCCAGAGGCACCGCCTGATCTACGGAGCGCTGGGGGCCCGGATTGGCGGCGAGATCCACGCCCTGTCCATCCAGGCCTATACGCCCGACGAGTGGAGTGACCGGCAGCCCTGAGGCCGGTTGACCAGCAGTGCAGAAACTCGCGATCGAGGGCGGCCGGCCGCTGGCCGGCGAAGTGCGGATCTCGGGAGCCAAGAACGCGGCGCTCCCCATCCTGGCCGCCACCCTGCTGGCTGACGAACCGGTGGTCGTTGCCAACGTCCCCCACCTGAACGATGTCACTACCACCATCAGCCTGCTGGCCCAGATGGGTGTCTCGGTGACCGTGGAAGAGGGCATGCGGGTCCATGTGGATACCGCCACCATCCGCGGTTTTGCGGCCCCCTACGATCTCGTCAAGACCATGCGTGCCTCGATCCTCGTGCTGGGTCCTCTGCTTGGCCGTTTCGGCGCAGCCGACGTGTCCCTGCCGGGGGGCTGCGCGATTGGTGCCCGCCCCGTCGACCTGCATGTCGCCGGCCTCAGGGCCATGGGTGCGGAAGTCGACATCGTCGATGGCTACATCCGGGCCAGGGCCGGCCGGCTCAGGGGCGCCCATCTGGTACTCGACAAGGTCACTGTTACCGGCACCGAGAACCTGATGATGGCCGCCACCCTGGCCGATGGGGAAACCGTCATCGAGAATGCGGCACTGGAGCCGGAGGTCGTGGACCTGGCCGGATTTCTCACCAGCATGGGGGCGCAGATCCGCGGCGCCGGTACCAACCGCATCGTCATCAGGGGGGTGCCGCGGCTGCACGGGGCTGAGTACCGGGTCCAGCCGGATCGCATCGAGGCTGGCACTTTCCTGGCGGCAGCGGCGATCACCGGCGGCCACATCCGCGCCCGGCACGCCTGCCCCGACCATCTCGTAGCGGTCCTCGGCAAGCTGCGTGCCGCCGGCGCCCGGATAGAGACGGGCAAGGACTGGATCGACCTGGACATGCGGGGGCGACGCCCAGTCGCCGTGGATATTGCGACCGACCCTTACCCGGCCTTTCCGACCGACATGCAGGCCCAGTTCATGGCCCTCAATGCGACGGCCGACGGAGTTGCCACCATTGTGGAAAATGTCTTTGAAAACCGCTTCATGCATGCGCTCGAACTACAGCGGATGGGGGCCAATATCCGGATTGAGGGCCACACGGCAATCGTCATTGGCGTGTCGCAGCTGCGGGCAGCCCCGGTGATGGCAACCGACCTGCGAGCCTCTGCCAGCCTCGTGCTGGCCGGCCTCGCGGCCGAGGGCGAAACCCTGGTGGACCGCATCTACCATATCGACCGGGGTTACGAGTGCATCGAGGAAAAGCTCCAGCAACTGGGTGCCCGGATCCGTCGGGTGGCGTGATCCGGCGGAGCTGACGGTAGGCAAGTCATTCCACGGCAATGTATAATTTTGCGGCTTTCGCCCCGCCCCTGCGCCGGGGCGTTTATCCGAACGTCAGCGTCTGAACCGGATCCTGACCGGGCAGGAAGCAGTCAGGGAATTTCCAAAGGAACAGCTCAATGAGCGAAGAGGCGTCCTCCAGTCGCCGGCACTTTCTGGCGGTAGCAACCACCGTGACCGGCGTGGTCGGGCTGGCGCTGACCGCAGCACCGTTCCTGGCCTCTTTCCGGCCCAGCGGCCGGGCACGGGCACTGGGTGCGCCGGTGTCCATCGACATCAGCAAGCTGGACGAGGGCGCTGTGGTGCGCGTGGTCTGGCGCGGGCAGCCCGTCTGGGTACTCCGGCGCAGCCAGGTAATGCTGGAGCGGCTGGCGGCACAGACCGCCAACCTCAGCGACCCCGACTCCGACGCGTCAATCCAGCCGGTCTACGCGAAGAATGCCGTCCGTGCCCAGCGGCCGGAGTTCCTGGTGTTGATCAGCACCTGCACGCATCTGGGCTGCGTGCCCCTGGAGCGCTTTGAAGTGGCGCCGGCAGACCTCGGCCCTGACTGGGTGGGTGGCTTCTATTGCCCCTGCCACGGCTCGAAGTTCGACCTGGCCGGGCGGGTTTTCGCCAACGTGCCGGCCCCCACCAACCTGACCGTCCCTCCCCACCGCTTCGTCGGGGACGAGCTGGTGGTCGTTGGCGAGGATGGAGGGGCGAACGCATGAGTGCAGCACGCAGCGGCGCGCCATCGCGCCCCCCGGAGGGCCGGGGCGAACGGTTCATTGCCTGGATAGACGAGCGCTTCCCGCTTACGGCGATGATGAAGGAGCACGTCACCGAGTACTACGCCTCCAAGAATCTCAATCTCTGGTACGTCTTTGGCGTGCTGGCGCTCGTGGTGCTGATCATCCAGATCATCACGGGCATCTTCCTGACAATGAACTACAAGCCCTCCGCAGACGATGCCTTCGCCTCGGTCGAGTACATCATGCGGGACGTGGAGTGGGGCTGGCTGATCCGCTACATGCATTCCACCGGGGCTTCGATGTTCTTCATCGTGGTCTACCTGCACATGTTCCGGGCCCTGCTCTATGGCTCATACAAGGCGCCCCGGGAGCTGCTGTGGATCGTGGGCATGCTCATCTACGTTGCCCTGATGGCTGAAGCCTTCATGGGCTACCTGCTGCCCTGGGGCCAGATGTCCTACTGGGGTGCCCAGGTGATCGTGTCCCTGTTCGGTGCCATACCGGTCGTCGGCGACGCGCTGATGGAATGGATCCGGGGGGATTACTTCATCTCGGATATCACCCTCAACCGCTTTTTCGCCCTGCACGTGATCGCGGTGCCACTGGCGCTGCTGCTGCTGGTGGTGGTGCACATCCTCGCCCTGCATACCACCGGGGGGCTCAATCCGGATGGTGTCGAGATCAAGGAAAAGAAGGGTCCGGATGGCATTCCGCTGGACGGTATCGCCTTCCACCCGTACCACACCTCGAAGGATCTGGTGGTCATCATCGTCTTTGCCATTGTCTTCGCAGCCATCATGTTCTTCGCCCCCGAGATGGGCGGCTACTTCCTGGAGCACGCCAACTTCGAGCCGGCCAACGCGCTGAAGACACCGGAGCACATTGCCCCGGTCTGGTACTTCACACCCTTCTACGCCATCCTGCGGGCGGTCCCGAGCAAGGGGCTGGGGGCCTTCCTGATGCTGGCCGCCATCGTGGTGATGTTCCTGCTGCCGTGGCTTGATCGCTGCAAGGTGAAGTCGATCCGTTACCGGGGCTGGGAGTTCAAGCTGGCACTTACCCTGTTTGCCATCAGCTTCGTGGCACTCGGTTACCTCGGCCTTCAGCCCGCGACCGAGTTGATTTTCGTTTATGCCGCCCGGTTTTTTACGATCATTTATTTTGCCTTTTTCCTCCTGATGCCCATTTACACGGCCAGGGAGAGAACGAAACCCGTTCCCGAACGCGTTGTCTACCACGGGCACCAGTGAGTTGGTCATGCAGCAGCAGTCTGTAATTCGCGGCTTTCACTTCGCGCTGCTCGCCCTTTTCGGGTCGGTGGCACTCTTCTCGGCAGGGGCCGTGCTGGCTGCGGGCGGTGCGCCAGCATTGACCGACCGGGCCGGCAACGATGTTGCCAACCAGGCCTCGCTGCAGCGGGGTGCCCGCAACTTCGTCAACTACTGCGCGGGCTGCCATTCCACCCAGTACGTCAGGTACAACCAGCTGGCCCGCGATCTCGGCATGACCGAAGAGCAGGTCATCGAGAACCTCATGTTCTCGGGTGCCCGGATTACCGATACCATGGAAGTTGCCATGCGGCCGGCCAATGGCGAGCGCTGGTTCGGCCTGATGCCGCCGGACCTCTCCCTGATCGTCCGCGCCCGGGGTGCGGACTATGTGTACAACTTCCTGCGCTCCTTCTACCAGGATCCGGCCCGGGTCCATGGCGTCAACAACCTGATGTTGCCGATGACCAGCATGCCCAACGTGCTCTGGGAGCTGCAGGGTACGCAAGACGCCGTTTTTGAGGACGTGCAGCAGAGGGGAGCAACGGTGACGGTGTTCCGGGGGTTCAAGCCGGTTACGCCGGGGGCCCTGAGCAGCGGGGAATTCGACGAGTTTGTGCGGGATACGGTCAACTTCCTCGACTACGTTGCCGAACCCATCCAGCTGAAGCGCCAGCGTCTCGGCATTCTGGTCATTGCGTTCCTGATCGTATTCGGAATCTTTGCCTATCTCCTCAAGCTGGAGATCTGGAGGGACGTCAGGTAACTCCCTGTCCTGGAGTTGCTCTGCGCGGCGACCGGGATGCGAGCGGGGTAAACACAGAGGTCAGGTTGGCCCGGACGCTACGGGCAGGGGTACTGCGGTGACGGACGACTGGAACAGTCTTGGCATTGGTTCGGGCCGCCGGTCAGTAATGACCCTCTATTCGGATCCCGGCTGCCTCTACAGTCACCGGACGCGGATTGTCCTGGCAGAGAAGGGCATCAGCATCGACATCGTCAACGTCGAGGGAGGCGCCCTGCCGGAGGACCTGCTCGACCTCAACCCCTACCACAGCGTTCCCACGCTCGTGGATCGTGATCTGGTCCTCTACGACTCCCGGGTCATCATCGAGTATCTCGACGAGCGATTTCCCCATCCCCCGCTGATGCCCGTCGACCCCGTCAGCCGGGCCCACGTCCGGCTCGCCCTTTTTCGCATCGAGAGGGACTGGTACACGGTGGCCGCGCAGATTGCCGGGGCCACGGACCGCCGGCAGGCAAACCAGTTCCGCAAGATCCTGCAGGAGAGCCTCGTTTCCAGTGGCGAGGTGTTTGCGGCCCGGCGTTTCTTCCTCAGTGATGAGTTCACGCTGGTGGATGCCAGCATAACGCCGCTGCTTTGGCGCCTGCCTGTCCTCGGTGTCGAACTCAACGGCAGCGGGGCACAGCCCATCCGCAAGTACATGGATGACATGTTTCTGCGCCGGACCTTCCGGGAGAGTCTGACCGACACCGAACGGGAGATGCGGCGCTGAGCCGGGGCCCATGAACAGCGACACCAGTCAGCTGCCCACCCTGCCACCCAAGCGGCCCTATCTGCTGCGGGCACTACACCAGTGGATGACCGACAACGACCAGACCCCGCACCTGGTAGTGGATGCCAGTCTGCCGGGCGTTGCTGTCCCGGCCGAGCACGTGAAAGACGGACGGATCGTGCTCAACGTCAGCTACTCCGCCACCCGCAATCTCGAACTCGGCAACGAGCAGGTGGCCTTCCAGGCCCGGTTTTCCGGCACGCCCCGCCGTCTCTCAATACCGCTGCCGGCGGTCCTGGGAATCTACGCCCGGGAGAGCGGCGAGGGGCTGGTATTTCCTGCTGATGAATATTCCGGGGTGACGCCCGATTCCGGTCCGGAGACCCCACCCGACCCGCCGCCCGGACGACCGACGCTCAAGGTAGTGCGGTAGCCGTGACAGCCAGCCCGGCTGATCAGCGCGAGGCCATGTCGTCGAGGTTGAAGGCCGCGGGCAGCCATCTGATCAGTGGTGCATTCAGGTCCCCGGTGACATCCACCACGTCAAAGCGAATGGGCCAGTCGGCATAGCGCGGAAACTGCAGCAGGAACAGCCGCGTGGTGCGCACGATCCGGCGCTGCTTTTCACGGCCCACGCTTTCAGCCGGCGATGTCAGCGTGATCCGGGCAAGAAACCGCACCTCGACAACCACCAGCACCTCACCCTCGGTCATCACCAGGTCGAGTTCCCCCAGCTTGCCGCGAAAGTTGGTGGTGACGAGATGCAGCCCGCGGGACTGGAGGTGGCGGGCCGCGAGCTGCTCGGCCGCGGCGCCCCGCGCCAGGTGACCGCTAAGCTTCCCGGACACTGCGGGCGCGCTTCAGAACTGCTGGTCAGGCGAGGTGATCGGGATGGATGGACCTGTGTCGAAGAGCGCGCCGGGGGCAGGGAGCGCGACTGGCCGGCCCTCCCGGATCTGGGCGAAGGCCAGGCGGCGGAAAATGCGACCGCTGCTGTCGGCGTTCAGGATGCCCGTGGCGCCCTGGAGATCGCCGGCGCTGAACGGCCCTGGAGAGGCCTGACCGAGCACCACGGGCACGAGCTGATAGGCATCATGGCCCAGGGCGTAGAGGCGCGATGCCGCCAGCGCTCCGCGCCCCCAGTATTGCTGAAGGCCACTCTTGATCAGCGTCGAGCGGCCATCGGGTGCCACGACCCAGGGGCAGTCGGGGAAGATCACGCCATTCAGGTCGGCGGTGTCCGCGCCACCGTCCTCCCAGATGGCTGATGTGCTGTAGGTCGGCACGTCACCGGCACCAAAGAACCTGAGCTGGGGCACAAGCTGTCTTCCGCTGTTGCTGTTGGCAGCGACAAAGATGAAGTCCATGTCGTTGCGTCGTCCAGTGCCGAATGCGGGGATCTCAGCCGGATTACCAGGCCGTCGCTGCCCGAGCTTGCCGGCGGGAATCTGGAGGAGGTTGCGGATCGGCCCGGAATAGTCGTTGTCTGCCGGGTTATAGCTCCGGCTGGCTACCAGGTCGCCGCCCAGTGCAGCGAACTCATTCGCAAAGGCTGCCAGCAGGCGCCGGCCCCATTCACTGTCCGGAGTCAGGGTGATCGCCCGCCGCTGGCCCAGCCGGATTGCCCGGGCGGCCACTTCCCTGGCTTCATCTTCCGGCGTCAGTCCGAACTGCCAGAGGCCGGGCCGGGAGGGATCCTGGTCGCCGAGGCTGTTGAGGGCCAGCACCGGCAATGTCGAATCAATGCCTGCCAGGGCCTGCAGGGATTCCTTGAGCAGGGGGCCCACGATCAGGCCGGCACCGAAGGCGGAGGCCTGCTGGTAGGCCTCAAAGGCGCCCATGGCCGCCTCGTCGATGACGATAAACGTGGACTGACGACCGGGAATCGTGTCGAGATGGGCGGCGAGAAAGCCATCGCGGACCGCAAGACCCAGGACCTGCTGACGTCCGGTGACAGGGACAATCAGGGCGATGCGCTGGCCGCCTGAGAGCACACCGGCTGGTGCAGGAACGCTGCCGGGACGGGGTGCCGGTTCGGGGCGCAGGCTCCAGATCTCGTCCACTTCGGACTGCCGCAGATCGCGACCGCTGGTCCGGGAATCGTCCTGGCTGGCGACCGGCCGTGGAGCTTCGCTATCGCCGGGTTGCAGCGGCTGGCATGCTGCTCCGACAATGACAGACATGA
>CAYOXI010000002.1:58327-74385 GCA_964407855.1 uncultured Chromatiaceae bacterium | reverse complement strand
TGCTGACTGATGGTGCCGGGGAGAGGAGTCGAACCTCCGACCCCCGCATTACGAATGCGGTGCTCTGCCAGCTGAGCTACCCCGGCGACCGCGCGGGAGTATAGGGAATGCGCCAGATCCCGGCAATTTAACGGGAGGCTAGACCCGGGCAGGCCGGTTGGATCGCACCCGGATGATCAGCTGCACGCTCTCCTTGCGGGTACCCTCAGGCAGGCGCGGCAGCTGCTGCAGTTCAACCTGGTCCGGATCGATGTCGGTCAGTTCCCCCGTGTCCTCGTTGAGGAAATGATGATGGGGCGTGGTGGTGGAGTCATAGACCAGCCGGGTGGGGTCGAGGGCCACCGCGCGCACGATGCCCCGGGCAGAGAAAACCTTCAGCGTGTTGTAGACCGTGGCCTTGGATATCTGGCTGCCGGCCCGGCGCAGCGTCTGCAGGATCTGGTCGGCGGAAAGGTGGCACGGGCCCGCCAGGAGCAGCATGCCAATCTCGACACGCTGGGCGGTGACCTTCACGCCGTGGGCGTGGAGGGCCGTTTCCACCCGCGTCTGCAGCGTGTCGGGAGCTTTCATTGAATTCCTGAGAATCAGCAACTTAGAGGATTCTAGCCACAGCATGGCAGCACTGTAAACGAAGCGCGTCCCGGACCGCTGCGGCCTCGGTCCAAATCCCGGTAAAGCGGCCTGATTGCCTGCTGGCCGCCCGGACGCCGCCGCTCCAGGATGGGTGCCCACCTTTCAGGATGCCTCTGCACCGTGCCACGCCACTGCGGCTTCAGCCTCGTCGAACTGCTGCTCGTCCTGGCGCTCGGCACGGCACTCCTGACGCTGGCCATCCCGTCATTCCGGGATCTGCAGCAGGACGCCCGGATGACCGCCACGGTGAACCAGTTCGTGCACGGCATCCATCTGGCACGACACCAGTCCTATGCGCTCGGCCAGGACGTGGTCCTGTGCCGCAGCAGCAGCGGGGTGCAATGCACGCCCGGGCAACCCTGGAGCAGCGGCCACATCATCTTCGTGAATCGCGACCGGGACAGCCCGCCCCGGGTGGATGCGGATGAACCCATCATCGAACGGGTGGGCCCCTTCCGCGGCACGATCGTCGCCAACCGCGAAGCCTTCGTGTTCCGCCCTTACCGGCTGCGGTCCGTGAACGGGACCTTCACGCTATGCGATGGACGGGGACAGGCCCGGGCCCGCGCGGTCGTCGTGAGTTACACAGGCAGGCCCCGCGCTGTGCCAGCAGCAGAAGCTCACGGCGCGATCACATGTACCGGTTAATGCACTGAATGAAATACAGAACTTCAGATCATCGCCCTGTGCATGCCGGTTGTCGGCGATGCGCGCCACGGCCCTCTGCACGAGGCAGGATAGCCGCTCTTGCAGTGACCTTCCGGCAGCAGCAGTGGCCCCGCGCAAACAAGAAGGCATCAGCCTCATCGAGCTCATGGTTACCGTGGCGGTCCTCGCGCTTGCGCTGGGGCTCAGCATCCCGTCGTTCACGGCGCTGCGGGCCAATAACCGGATGACAACCGCGGCCAACGATATCGTCACCAGCCTGCACGCGGCTCGTTCCGAGGCGATCATGCGCCAGGTGACGGTCACTCTGTGCCCTACCCCGGACGGTGACGGTGCCTGCGTCGCCGGCGGCAGCCTGGGCGCGGGCTGGACGGTATTTGTGGATCGCAATGGTGACGGGCAGATCAGCCCGGACGATGTGGTGCTCCAGCGGCATCCGGGCCTCGAGCCTGAGCTGCGGGCGGGCCTGACCACTGCCCCCGCCGACAGCCCCGGGTACGTGGCCTTTGCCGGCTCCGGCGCGCTCGGAACCGACACCCTCAGTCGGCCGCTCACCGACCTCCAGCTCTGTGATGCCCGGGGTGACGTGGATACCGGCGGCGGAATTGCCGCGGGCCGCTGGATCCAGATTCACCGCACGGGTCGACCCGAACTGCAGCGCACCCGGGACGACCTCCAGAACCGCTCCGTCCTGGGGGGCTGCTGAGTGAGAGTCCGCGTACGGAACCGGGGTTTCACGCTGATCGAAGTGCTGGTGGCGCTGGTCGTGATGTCGGTCGGCATGCTGGGCATTGCAGCCCTCTACCTGGAGGGCCTGCGCGCCAGCCGGACCGCGGTCTACCGCACCACCGCCGTCAATCTGGCCGCAGACATGGCCGACCGTATCCGGGCCAATCAGCGCGCCCAGCTTGCCTATGCCGGCACGGGCCCCGGCAGTGACGAGGCCTGTGTCAACGGGGCCGCGGACTGTACGCCGGCCGCCCTGGCCGCCGATGACTGGTTCAGCTGGAGCAGGCAGCTCAATGCCTCGCTGCCGGTGGGAAGCACGGCGCAGATCGACGTAGTGGCTGCGGCCAGCACCATCTACGCGATCCGGATCGAGTGGCCGGAAATCGGCCAGGACGAGCCGGCCAGCTATAGCCTGCAGGTGGAACTGTGAGCCGCCGGGCACGCCCGCCGCGCCAGGCTGGCATGACGCTCATCGAACTGATGGTGGCGATGTCCATCGGCCTGTTCCTGATCGGCGGTGCGCTGTACATCTACAGCCAGAGCAGGTCCACCTACCGCGCCAGCGACAGCATCGCCCGCCTGCAGGAGACCGCCCGCTTTGCCCTGGATGCCCTGGAGCCCGACATCCGCCTGGCCCGCTACTGGGGCCTGACCTCGGAACCTGCCAGGGTTACCGTGCCTGGCGGGATCGTGGTCCGCTGCGGGGCGACCGACATCACCGCCTTTGCTACCGACTTTGACGCCGCCGTCGAGAGCCGGGATGACAACTACGACCTCCCCTGCCCGGCGTTTGCCAATGCGGCGCGGGATGGCAGCGACGTGCTGATCCTGCGCCATGCAGAGCCCTGGGCCGGTGGCGTCGAGCCGGCAGCAGATGCCGGGCGCCTGCAGGTCCAGACCACTCTGAACCGGGGCCAGGTCTTCAACGACGGTCTAGCACCGGACCTGGGCATGGCCAGCACCCGGCACAACGTTGTCCTGAACGCCTATTACGTGAGCAACGAGTCCAGCTTCGATGCCGCAAGGCCTGCCTTGCGCCGGCTCACGCTGCGCGCCAACGGCACGCTGGGAGAAGAGGAAGTGATTCCCGGCGTGGAGAACCTGCAGGTACAGCTCGGGATGGATACCAACGGGGACAACAACGTGGACCGTTATGTGGATGGGGACCACCCGCTGGTCACCTTCGGAAGTCCCGACTTCGACCCCGATGCAAGGCTCATCGCGGTGCGGATCTGGATGCTCGTCGGCACGCCGGCCGACGACCTCGGCTGGCAGGACACCAGCAGCTACCCGACGCCCGACGCGGATCTCGGCCCCCTCGAGGGGGGCAGCCCGGACTATCCAGCGGCCAACCGCCGCCTGCAGATAACCCGCACGATCTTCCTGAACAACCAGGGTGCATGATGATGACCCGACCTGCCCGCCGGCCTCCGGCTCCGACCCTCCCCGCCCGGCACCAGTCGGGCGCCGCGCTGGTCATCAGCCTGGTGTTGCTGATGGTGCTCACGGTGCTGGCCATTTCCACGTTGCGCACCTCAAGCCTGGAGTTGCTGATGGCCGGCAACGCCCAGTACCGCGAAAACGCCTTCCAGCTGGCCCAGACCGGCATCGAGGCTGCACTCCGGGGCGGCGACCCGGTGACCACGGCAGACTGTGCCGCCCCTGACGTTGAGGGTCCCGTGGCCGTCGCGGCCCTGGGCGGCCGCTACCAGAACGAAATCTGCTATCGCGGGGAGTCTTTTTCCCCGGGCAGTTCCATTCCCGTCACCACCTTCAATTTTGAGGTGGCTGCCGAGGGCAGGACCGACCAGCGCGACGCACGGGTCCGCCTCGTGCAGGGTTTTGCGGTTACCGGGGCATCGGGACGGTGAACGTTACGCTGCAGGCACGCTGGGCCCGATTGTCTGCCGCACTTCTGCTGAACTGCCTGGCATTGCCCGCCGGGGCCGCGCTTGAGGTCGTCGAGCAGGCCTTCGAACTGCGGGCGCAGGCCGTGCAGCTGCCGGACGTGGCCGAGGGATTTCTCAGCGTCCGGAGCTGTCCGGACTGCCAGCCCACGAAACTGCACGTGACGGCCGCCACCGGGTGGTTCCTCGGGGCGGGCAGCCGGCAGGCCCGGAGCCAGGCTGAAGTGCTGGACGTCTTTCGCGTGGTAGCGTCCCGACCTGCCACGCTCGTGTACGTCTATTACGAGCCCGCAACGCTGCGGGTCACGCGGATCGTCGTTGATCCCCGCGATGGTGCGGGAGTCCTGTAATGGCCCGGCACGCAATGGCCCGGACTGGAGTACGCCCCCGCAGCCGGGCACTGGCAAGCTGCCTCGTCCTGCTGGCCGGAATTGCCACGGCCGATGATTCGGAACTGTTCCTGGGCGATGCCGCAGCGATCTCGGCCCGGGCCAACGTGCTCTTCATCATCGACACTTCCGGCAGCATGGACACGCTGGTGGCCACGCAGGCGCCTTTTGACAGCGGCAACACGTTCGCCGGCTGCTTCGACAGCGACGCCCTGTACTACGCCACCACCGGTGCACTGCCCGCGTGTGACAGCACAAGCCAGCTGCCGAAGTCACTGAACCGCTGTGCGACCGGGGACACCCCGCTGGCCCGGACCGGCTCCTACAGCGACCGCTTCCTGGTCTGGGATCCGGACCGGGCACGTTGGGACCTCCCCAGCCCGGCGAGTCCGGCCGGCCCCCTCGAATGCGAATCTGATCGCGGCGTGGATGGCGACCGGAGCACCGCCCGGCCCTTTGCTGCCAATGGCGCGGACGGCCCCTGGGCGGCCGATGCCACCGCGGAACCCGCCTGGACGACCCGCTACACGGTCTACGACGGCAACTGGCTGAACTGGCGCAGCAACCCGCCCACCGTGCAGCAGACGCGGCTGGATGTGGTCAAGGTTGCCGTGAACGGCCTGCTCGCCGGACTGCGCGACGTAAACGTTGGACTCATGCGGTTCAGTGGCGATGAAGGCGGGGCCGTGGTGTACGCCATGGAGGATATCGAGCTGGCCCGCAACTCCCTGCCCGCGGTAGTCAATGCGCTGCAGCCCGGTGGTGGCACACCGCTGTCGGAAGCCCTCTACGAGGCCACGCTGTACCTCACGGGTGGCGGCGTTGACTACGGCAACCTCGATCCGGTGCGCAGTGTCGCCGGGTCCCGCCTGGGCAACACGCCGTCCAGTCCCCTCTACCGGTCCCCGATCACCGAGGACTGCGGCAGGAACTTCATCATCCTGCTCACCGACGGGGAGCCCTTCGATGACAACGGGGCTGACAGCCGGATAGTCGCCCTGCCCGAGTTCAGTACGCTGGTGGCACCCGACTGCGATGGCAGCGGTGATGGCCGCTGCCTGGATGATCTCGCGGCCTACCTGCTGCGCAAGGACCTGAACCCCGATCTGCCCGGACTGCAGAACGCGGTCACCTACACGATCGGCTTCGACCAGGACTTTCCCCTGCTCCAGTCCACGGCGGCCCGGGGCGGTGGCAACTTCTACCTGGCGGATGACACGGCCAGCCTGTCCACCGCCCTGAGCGGCATCGTGCTCTCGATTGCCGACAGCGCCGGCACCTTCGCCTCACCCACGGTCCCGGTCGATGCCTACAACCGCGCGCAGAACCTGGGTGACGTCTTCCTGTCGGTGTTCCAGCCCACGGGCACTGCCCGCTGGATTGGCAATCTCAAGAAATACCGCCTGGAGGACGGCCAGCTGGTCGGTCAGGACGGTCGCCCGGCCATCAACGAGGCGACCGGGACGTTCAGCCGGGATGCCTTCAGCTTCTGGTCGTCGGAGCCGGATGGCGACCAGGCCGGATCCGGGGGAGCCGCCAGCCGGCTGCCCTCCCCGTCCAGCCGCGTCCTGGTCACCAATCTCGCGGGGAATGATCTCAGCGTTGCCGGCAACCGCGTTTCAACCGCCAATGGCGGCCTCCTCGCTGCACTCGCCGGTGTGCCGGTCGACGAGCGCGAAGACCTGGTCGACTGGGCACTGGGGCGCGACGTGCGCGACGCGGACGGAGATGGCAGTACCGGCGAGGCCCGCCAGGACATGGGTGATGCCCTGCATGTCCAGCCGCTGACGCTACTCTATGGAGGTTCGGCAGACCTGCCGGTTGCCACCGTTTTCCTGGCCACCAACGATGGCTACCTGCATGCCTTTGACACGGAGACCGGCAACGAGCTCTGGGCCTTCATCCCGGCGCGCCTGCTCAACAACCTGTACACCCTGTTCCGCAATGAACCCGTGCCGACGAAGCAATACGGGCTGGATGGCGAGATCAACCTGGTCATCCTGAACGACGACGGCCGGCCGGGTCTTAACGACGGGGAGCAAGCCATCCTGCTCTTCGGCATGGGCCGCGGTGGCGATGGCGTCTTTGCCGTGGATGTCACCAGTCGCACGGCTCCGCGCCTGCTGTGGGAGATCAACAGCTCGGATCCCCAGTTTGCTGATCTCGGCTACACGTGGTCATCCCCGACCCCCGCCAGGGTCCGGATCGGCAGCACTACCCGGCCGGTAGCCGTCTTCGGCGGTGGTTACGACCCCGGCCAGGACAATCGCAGCTTCCGCACCGACACCATCGGCAATGCGATTTACATCGTCGACGTGCTCACGGGAGCACGCCTGTGGAGCGCGGGCAGCACGGCCGCCGTGGGACCGCACGACCTGCAGTTCGATGAAATGCAGCATTCCATCCCCGCGCCGACGCGCCCCGTGGATATCAGCGGGGACGGGCTGGCAGACCGGCTCTATGTGGGCGACATGGGCGGGCGGCTGTGGCGCTTTGACATCATCAACGGGGAACCACGGGACTCGCTGGTGAGCGGTGGCGTGATTGCTGCGTTGGGAGCCGCCGGACAGGGAATTACCCCCCCGGCTGCCGACCTGCGTCGTTTCTATGCAGCGCCTGATGTGGCACCGGTGATCATCGACCGGCAACTCGTGCTCAGCATCAACATCGGCTCAGGCTATCGCGGCCACCCCCTGGATACGACCATCGACGAAGCCTTCTACTCGGTGCGGGATTTCGACGTCTTCAACGTGAAGCCGGCCGCCGGGTACGCCGAGCCGCTCACCGTCGACGACCTCGTGGACATCACGGACGATCCGGCACCGAGCCTGCTGGCGGACGCCGCCGGCTGGCAGTTGCGGCTCGTGCAGGGTGCCGGGGAAAAGGTTCTGGGCGAGTCGCTGACGCTGGAGAACACCATATTCTTCACCAGCTTCACGCCGGGCGAAACCGCCAGCGCCTGCACCAGCGGCGCAGGCACCAACCGGCTGTATGCGGTGAGCGTATTTGATGGCCGGCCCCGCACCAACTTTGACAGCCCGGTCGGTGAACCCCTGACGGTCGCTGACCGTTCCCGGACACTGCTGACCGGCATCCCGATTCTCACTGTCACCCGCTACCAGGGCAGCACTCCGGAGGACAACCGCATCTGCGCCGGAACAGAGTGCCTGAGCGATGAGGAAATGGAGCGCCTCGGCCTGTTACGCTCCGCCATCAGGCGCACCTACTGGTTCCAGGATGAGAGCCGCTAGCGGGTTCACCCTGATCGAACTGATGTTCGTGACGATCATCGTGGCGATCCTGGCGGGTGCGGCCATGGCAGGCTACGGCCAGTACATCCTGCGCGCCAACCGGGTGGATGCGATAACGACACTCCTGCGTATCGGGCGTGAGCAGGAACGCTTCTATCTGCAGAACAACCGCTACGCGACGACCACCACCGAACTCACCCAGCCCCAGCCCGGCGGGCTCGGCATTCCCGGGACGGAAAGAGGCCTCTACGACATCGGGCTGGCGGCGGGTGACGGCGGCGCCACCGGTGGTTTCTCCGCCGTTGCAGTGGCCCGCATTGACGGCCGCCAGTGGCAGGATTCGGACTGCCGGACCTACGGCATCGACCAGAGCGGACGGCGCCTGGCCATCACCGCAACCGGCAGCACCGGCCCTGAGGTTACTGAGCGCTGCTGGCGTTAGCCTGGCGCTCGCGCCGCCCTTCCAGAAAGAAGCCGTCGACCAGTAGCAGCGCGACACCCAGGGTGATGGCCGAATCGGCGATATTGAAGGCTGGAAAGGACCAGCGGTCGTAGTAGAACAGCAGAAAGTCCACCACATAGCCGTGGCGCAACCGGTCAATCAGGTTCCCCAGCGCACCACCGAGCACCATCACCAGCCCCAGGGGGACCACAATCCGGCCGGCGGGCTGGCGCAGGAGCCAGGCCAGCAGCACGCCGCTGACCACCAGCGCAACGGCCGAGAAAAACCAGTTCTGCCAGCCCGAGGCACTGGCCAGGAAGCTGAAGGCAGCACCGGGGTTGTGCAGCCGGACCAGATCGAAAAACGGCATCACGGGCAGGCGTTCAAACAGCTCAAAGCGCGCCACGATCAGCAGCTTGGTGGCTTGATCAAGCACGATGACCAGTACCGAGACCAGCAGCCACCAGCGACTTGCGTAACCGGCCGGTGTCCCGCTCATACATGCCGCCGGATTTCACCCGGCCCCGACACGTTGCTGACGCAGCGCGTACACAGCTCCGGATGCGCCGCCACCGAGCCGGTATCGGGCCGATGGTGCCAGCAGCGTACGCATTTGCCGCCGGGCGCCACGCCCGCCTGCAACCAGAAGCCCTCGCCGGCCAGCGCCTCCGCCGGCCGGCCTGCCGCCGGGTGCACAGTCGCCGCCGATGTAATGAAGAAGAACCGCAGTTCGTCGCCCAGGCGCTCGAGATCTGCGCGCAGCGGACCATCCGCATAGATGTCGAGGCTCGCCTCCAGGGCGGAGCCGATGGCTCCGGAATCCCGGAGCGCCTCCAGGGCCCGGGCGCTGAGTTCGCGGATCTGCAGGAGCGCCACCCAGTTCACCGCCGACGCCCCGGGGTCAGGGAGCGGATACCAGGTCTGCAGCAGTACTGACGCCGGCCGGGGGCCGGGCAGATGACGCCAGATCTCTTCGGCGGTGAAACTCAGCACTGGTGCGAACCAGCGGACCATGGCCTCCCCGATGTGGAACAGGACTGTCTGCGCCGACCGGCGGGCCAGCGATCCACGCGGCGTGGTGTAGAGCCGGTCCTTGAGAACGTCCAGGTAAAACGCGCCGAGGTCAACCACACAGAAGTTGTGGAGCTGCTGGTAGACCCGGTGGAATTCATAATTGTCGTAGGCCGAGATGATTTCCCGCTGCAGCTCCGCGGTTCTTTGCAGCGCCCAGCGATCCAGCGCCACAAGCTCGCCGACGGGCACGCACTGCGTCTCGGGGTTGAAGCCATGCAGGTTGCCGAGGATGTAGCGGGCCGTGTTGCGCATGCGCCGGTAGGAATCGGCCATGCGCTTCAGGATCTCCTGGGAGACGTTCATCTCGCCCCGGTAGTCGGTGGCGGCCACCCAGAGCCGGAGAATGTCCGCCCCGAGGGAGTTCATGACGGACTGGGGCGCGACCACGTTGCCCATGGACTTGGACATCTTCCGGCCCTTCTCGTCCACCGTGAAGCCATGGGTCAGCACGGCACGATAGGGGGCGGCACCCTCCATCGCCACGGCGGTCAGCAGCGAACTCTGGAACCAGCCCCGGTGCTGGTCCGAACCCTCCAGGTAGAGGTCGGCGGGAAAGGTGACTTCTGCATGCGTACCGGCCACGCAGTGATGAACCATCCCGGAGTCCATCCACACGTCCATGGTATCCGTCACCTGCTCGTAGCTTCCGGCTGCGTCGCCAAGAAGCTCGGCCGTGTCCAGTTCGAACCAGGCGTCGATGCCGCCCGTCTCCATCCGCGCCGCCACGGCTTCCAGCAGGGCAGGCGTTTCCGGGTGGAGATCCCCTGTCTCGCGATGGATGAACAACGGAATCGGCACGCCCCAGGTGCGCTGCCGGGAAATGCACCAGTCAGGCCGGCCAACCACCATGCCCTCGATCCGCTGCTGCCCCCAGTCCGGTATCCAGCGGACCGTACCGATGGCCTCGAGACTCGCGGCACGGAGATGATTCTGGTCCAGACCGATGAACCACTGGGGGGTAGCGCGGAAGATCAGCGGCGTCTTGTGCCGCCAGCAATGCGGATAGCTGTGCTGGAATTTCTCGCTGTGCAGGAGCTGCTGCCGGTCGTGCAGCAGCGTCACGATCTGGCTGTTGGCTTCGTTGATATGCACGCCGGCCAGCAGCTCGGTGCCGCTGACATACACCCCGCGGCCATCGACCGGATTGTCGATGGGCAGGCCGAACTGCAGCCCCGCGCGGTAGTCGTCCTGGCCATGGCCGGGCGCCGTATGGACCGCTCCGGTACCGGTATCCAGCGTCACGTAGTCGGTGACGATCAAGGGCACGCGGCGGGCGTAGAAGGGATGTTGCAGTTCAAGACCCAGCAGCTGGCTGCCGGGGAAGGTGGCCAGCGTTTCCGACCGGGTAGCGCCATAACGGCCGAGAGCAGCCTCCGCCAGGCTGTCCGCCAGCACCAGGCGCCGTGCGCCGCCCGGCAGTTCGGCAAGCACCAGCCGGTAGACCAGGTCGGCACCCAGGGCCACCGCCTGGTTGGCCGGCAGGGTCCAGGGCGTGGTGGTCCAGATCGGCACGTCGACCGGGCCGCCGTCGGCCACGCGAAGCCGCCGGTAGAGCTCGGCACTGTCCACCACCGGGAAACAGGCATCGATGGCGATGGAAGTCTTGTCCTGGTATTCCACCTCCGCCTCCGCGAGCGCAGACCGGCAGTCCAGGCACCAGTGGACCGGCTTGTAACCACGGAGCAGGTGGCCGTTGGCAATGATCCGCGCAAAGCCCCGTACCTGCCCCGCCTCGAAGCGGGGATCCAGGGTCAGGTAGGGTCGCTCCCAGTCACCCAGGACGCCGAGACGGCGAAAATCCCGGCGCTGGCTGTCCACCTGGGTCAGCGCGTACTCGCGACAGGCCTTGCGGAACTGCGCAGCCGTGAGCTTCTCACCGACCTTGCCAACCTTTTTCTCGACCTGATGCTCGATGGGCAGGCCATGACAGTCCCAGCCGGGTATGTAGGGTGCGTCGAAGCCCGAGAGCGTCTTCGCCCGGACGATGATGTCCTTCAGTATCTTGTTGACGGCATGACCGATATGGATGTCGCCATTGGCATAGGGAGGGCCATCCAGCAGCAGGAATTTCGGTCGTCCGGACGCCGTGCGCCGGATCTGTCCGTAGAGGTCTTCTTCGATCCACCCGGCCAGCATCCGGGGCTCGCGCTTGGCGAGATCCCCCTTCATCGGGAAATCGGTCTGGGGAAGGTTCAGCGAGTCCTTGTAATCGGTCACGATCAAATCCTTGGGTTCAGTTGCCGGCTGCGGCCTGTGCCGCCAGCAATCTGCGCGCCTCCACTGCATCCGCCTCCATCTGCCGGCGGAGCGAAGGCAGGTCCGGAAAGTGAGCTTCATCGCGGATCCTGGCGATGAAGTCCACCTGCAACTGGCAACCATACAGGTCGCCCGAGAAATCGAAGAGATGCACTTCCAGCAGGGGTTCCCGACCGGCGACTGTCGGGCGGGTACCGAGGCTCGCCACGGCATCCCGGATACCGCGGCCTGCACCCCGGACCCGTACCGCGAAGATGCCGCTGACCGGACTGCGAAGACGTCCCAGCCGGAGATTGGCGGTGGGAAAGCCCAGTTGCCGGCCAAGCTGCCGGCCGCGCACGACCCGACCCACCATCCGGTAGGGCTGGCCAAGCATCAGCCCGGCGTCGGCCAGCCTGCCGGCCGCAAGCGCTGTGCGGACCGCGGTACTGGAAATCCGCACACCGTCCAGGATCACGCTGCCCATGTGCTCCACGCCAAAGCCGTGGGCCCGACCAGCCTGCTCCAGCTCTGCCAGGCCGCCCGCCCGTCGATAGCCAAAGCGGAAGTCATCGCCAACCACCAGGTACCGCACCGCAAGCGTCCGGACCAGCAGCCGCGCGATGAAGTCCTCCGGTGCCAGTTCCTGCAGCGACCGGTCGAAGGGCGGGCAGAACAGCGCCTGGATGCCGAAGTCCTTAAGGGCGAGGACCTTTTCCCGGAAGCGCATCAGGCGGGCCGGTGCCGATCCGGGGCTCATCATTTCCTGGGGCGTGGGCTCGAAGCTGAACACCAGGGCGGGCAGTGCCCTTCGCGCGGCCTCCTCCTTCACCCGGTCGAGGATGCGGCGATGACCCACGTGCAGGCCGTCGAACACCCCGATGGTGGCGACACAGCCCGTCGGCAGCGCGCAAACACCCGGCCTCGGCCGGCGGACAACGTGCATGGATAGTAGGCCGCCAAAAGGCGGAATTATAGAGTGGACGCGCCGCTTTGCATCCGCAGATGGTGCATACGCAGGCCGAGCGCGTAGAGGGCGGCAAAGTAGACCAGGCAACCACCCGCTACGGCGGCAGCCAGCCACAGGCAACGGTCAAGCAGTCCTGCCTCCAGCCACTCCACCGTCGGTGGCACGAAGCCGGCGAGCAATCCGGCCATCAGGCTGGCCGCGCCGGCCACCCTGAGCAGCAGTGGCCGCCATCCCGGCAGCAGCCTGAGCACGCCGGCGCGTCTCAGGCCCCGGAAGAGCAGCGCCGAATTGATGAAGGAACCGACGGCCGTGGAGGCCGCCAGTACCGCATGCGGCCCCTTCCAGCCGGCCCAGACCCAGGGAATCACGATGAGCAGGTTCAGGGTCATGCTCGACGCGAGCGCAATGAGGCCAACGCGCACCGGCGTGACGGTGTCCTGGCGGGCAAAGTAGCCCGGCGCCAGCACCTTCACCAGCGTGAAGCCCATCAGGCCGAGCGAATAGGGAATGAGGCTCATGGTCGCCATCTCCACGTCCACGGCCGTGAAGCGCCCTCCGTAGAAAAGCGTGGCCAGCAGCGGACCGGCGAGCAGGATCAGCCCGAGCGTCGCTGGCGTCACGATGCAGACGATCAGACGCAGGGCCCAGTCCAGTGTGTGCCCGAACTCCACCGTAGCGCCCTGTGAATGCTGGCGGGACAGGTTAGGCAGGATCACCGTCGCCAGCGCGATGCCGAAGATGCCCAGCGGAAATTCCATCAGGCGATCGGAGTAGTACAGCCAGCTGATGCTGCCGGTCACGAGGAAGGATGCGATCAGGGTATCCAGCAGAATGCTCACCTGCGCTACGGACGAGCCAAACAGTCCGGGCAGCATCAGGCGAAAGATCTTGCGTACGCCGGGGTGATTCCAGCCCCAGCGCGGCCGCGGCATCAGCCGGATCCGGGCCAGCGATGGCAGCAGCGCCAGCAGCTGGATGACACCGGCGGCAAACACGCCGGCCGCCAGTGCCATGCCCGGTCGCTCGTAGCGGGGCGCGACGTACAGGGCAAAGATGATCAGCACCGTATTGAGCAGCACCGGAGAAAAAGCCGCCGCGGTAAAGCGCTGGTAGGTGTTGAGAATGCTGCCCACCATGGCCGCGAGGGAGATGAAGAGCAGGTAGGGAAAGGTCCAGCGCAGCATGTCGACGGCGAGCACGAAGCGGCCGTCGTCATCGGCGCCGTTCTGGGCGTAGAAGCCGGGGGCGAACAGCGTGATGAGGAGCGGCGCCGCCAGCGCGCCCAGAGTGGCTATGCCGAGCAGGATCGTGCCCAGGGTGCCCGCCGTGCGATCGACCAGTTCCCGGACCTCCTCTCGGGTCCGTGTCTGGTCGTACTCCGTGAAGACCGGCACGAAGGACTGGGAGAAGGCACCTTCGGCAAAGAAGCGCCGGAAAATGTTGGGAATACGGAACGCCACGAAGAAGGCGTCCATCAGCAGACCGGCGCCGAAGACCCGGGCAAACACCACATCGCGCACGAGCCCGAGGATGCGCGACAGGAGCGTGTAGCCACCCACGGTGCCAGTCAGGCGGAGCAGCCGGCCACCACTGGGCGGCGGGGACGGGGCTTTGGCGTCTCTGGGGTCAGTCATGTGCGGACCCAAGTCTACCGACCTTGACTTCCACTGGGGGAAACCAAAGAATACGCGCCCGTCGCGGGGGTCCGCGACTCCCTGGATAATTTAGTGGCGAATACCAAGCAAGCAGCCAAGCGGGCGAAGCAGGGCGAAAGCCGTCGTCAGCACAACGTGGCCCTGCGCTCGCGGATGCGCACGGCCATCAAGAAGGTCACCAAGGCCATCGAGGCCGGCGATCTGGAGACCGCTGCCAGCGCTCTCAAGGCCTCCGCTGCGGAGGTCTCGAGCATGGTCAACAAGGGTCTCACCCATCGCAACAAGGCGGCCCGCCACAAGAGCCGGCTGAACAAGGCCGTCAAGACACTGGCTGAGAAGAAGAAGAAGAAGTAAGAGTCGCACCCTCGCGCGCTTCGGCCTGTTCCGCCAGCTCCTCCAGCCTGCTCATCAGGTCGGCCGTCAACCGGGTGGTACCCGCCCCCGTCAGTGCACTGATAATGTAGACCCGTCCGGTCTGTCCGAGCGCAGCGGCGATCTCCGCCACGCGCCGGTCCGCCTCCGTTGCCTCCACCAGATCTGACTTGTTGAGCACCAGCCAGCGTTCCCTGGCGGCAAGTTCCTGGCTGAACTGCTCCAGCTCGCCGACTACGGCCCGCGCATCGGTGACCGGGTCGGATTCATCGAAGGGCGCCAGGTCCACCAGGTGCAGCAGCAGGCGGGTGCGACCCAGATGGCGGAGAAAACGGGTGCCCAGCCCGGCGCCACTGGCTGCGCCCTCAATCAGGCCGGGAATGTCGGCCATGACAAAGCTGCGCAGCGGCCCCACGGCGACCACCCCGAGCCCGGGATGCAGCGTGGTGAATGGATAGTCAGCTACACGGGGTCGCGCCTGGGAGACGGCTCGCAGCAGCGTGGATTTACCCGCGTTGGGTTTGCCGAGCAGCCCGACATCCGCCAGCAGGCTGAGCTCCAGGCGCAGCACGCGCTGTTCGCCGGGCGTACCGGGCGTGGATTGCCGGGGTGCCCGGTTGATGCTGCTCTTGAAGCGGGTGTTACCTCGCCCGCCCTGGCCGCCGGCGGCCACCACGAGTTCCTGGCCTTCGGCCGTCAGGTCGCCCAGCAGCTCGCCGGTGTCGTCCTCGAAGACCCGCGTGCCGCAGGGGACGGTGATGCGGAGCGACTCCCCGCCGCGGCCGGTACAGTCGGCCCCGGAGCCACCCACGCCACTCTGGGCGGCGAAGCGGCGGTTGACCCGGAAGTCGGCCAGCGTGTTCATGCCCCGGGCCGCAACCAGATAGACGCTGCCGCCACTGCCGCCATCGCCGCCGTCAGGTCCGCCGCGGGGGATGAATTTTTCCCGGCGAAAGCTCACGCAGCCGGGCCCGCCGTTGCCGGCGTGGACCCGGATGGTGGCTTCATCGACGAATTTCATGGCCTTCGAAGACGAAAAACCCCGCACAAGCGGGGTTCATTCGCCGTCCTCTGTGTTCCGCCTCAGGCGTCGGCGACAACCGGGAGGACACTGACGACCCGGCGGCTCTTCGCGCCTTTGACGTCAAACTGCACCACGCCATTCACTTTCGAGAACAGCGTGTGGTCACGTCCCATGCCGACATTCGGACCCGGATGATATTCGGTGCCCCGCTGCCGGACGATGATGTTGCCGGCAACCACGGCCTGGCCGCCGAACTTCTTCAGGCCCAGCCGCTTCGACTCGGAATCGCGGCCGTTACGGGTACTGCCGCCTGCTTTCTTGTGTGCCATGACTTGCTACCTCTGCAATGTTTGGAGGCCGGCCCCGCAGGGCTCAGGCGCCCGCGGCAATATCGGTAATCTGGACCAGCGTGAAAGCCTGCCGGTGACCGTGCATGCGCTTGTAGGTGGTCCGGCGCTTGAATTTGACGACCGTGATCTTGTCGTAGCGATCCTGCGAGAGCACCTTGGCGGTCACCCGGGCACCGGCCAGCAGTGGCTTGCCCACCGTCACATCCGCGCCCTCGCCGACCATCAGCACGGCGTCGAACTCAACGGTGTCGCCCTCCGCAGCCTCGAGTTTCTCGACCTTGACCTTCTCGCCCGGGCTGGCGCGGTATTGCTTGCCACCGGTCTTGAAAACAGCGTACATCTGCGGAATCTCCGGGCGGGG
>CAYOXI010000002.1:0-58227 GCA_964407855.1 uncultured Chromatiaceae bacterium | reverse complement strand
CAATTCTAGAGCTTAAGCCGCCCGGGATCAACGCCCGGGACTGCCCCCCACCGAAGAGGGTGGCCTTGGCCGACGCTGGGGAGAGGCCCCCACGAGTGGCTGTAGTAGCCGTTGACGCCATATACAGCGCCGGTTCCGGCGGGCATTATCACGGCCATCATGCAGCTGGTTCAGCCTTCTCCCGCCCCCTTTGACCTGGAGGCGCTCCGCGCCCTGCTCGGGGACGACTGGCCGGCAGTCAACCGGGAAATCACTACCCGCCTGCGCAGTGACGTGGCGCTGGTCAGCAGCGTTGCCCAGTACATCATCGGCAGCGGCGGCAAGCGGCTCCGGCCCCTGATCACCCTCCTGGCGGCCCGGGCCTGCGGCTACCGCGGCGACCGGCACATCACGACGGCGGCCATCATCGAGTTCATCCACACGGCAACGCTGCTGCATGACGATGTCGTGGATGCGTCCGACCTCCGGCGGGGTCAGGACACGGCCAACAGCGTGTTTGGCAACGAGGCCAGCGTGCTGGTGGGTGACTTTCTCTACTCCCGCGCCTTCCAGATGATGGTCCAGGTGGGCCAGATGCGGGTGATGGACATCCTGGCGGATGCAACCAACATCATTGCGGAAGGCGAAGTGCTGCAGCTGATGAACTGCCGGGACCCCGAGACCACCGAGCAGCGCTACATGGATGTAATCTACCGCAAGACCGCCCGCCTGTTCGAGGCCGGGGCACAGATCGGCGCGATCCTCGCCGACCAGACCCGCGCGATAGAAGACTCGCTGGGCTGCTATGGCCGCGAACTCGGCCTCGCCTTCCAGCTGGTGGACGACGCCCTGGACTATGATTCGAGCCCCCGCGAGATGGGCAAGCAGGTGGGCGACGACCTGGCCGAAGGCAAGCCCACGCTGCCGCTGATATTCGCCCTGCAGAGAGGCACCGCCAGGCAGCAGGTCATGATCCGGCGCGCCATCGAGCGGGGCGGTCGCGCGGACATCAAAGCCATCCAGGAGGCGATCCACGCCACTGGCGCCCTGGCCTACACGCTGACCAAAGCCGGTGAGTGCGCCGGCCGGGCCCGGGAGGCTCTGGCGCCGGTTCCCGACTCACCTTTCAAGTCAGCCCTGGTGGAACTGGCTGCTTTTGCAGTTGATCGTCGCTACTGAGGATCTCCTCCGTATACAATGGCGCCCCGCCGGCGCCCCTGAAG
Organism: uncultured Chromatiaceae bacterium; assembly: GCA_964407855.1. Classification (GTDB taxonomy): domain Bacteria; phylum Pseudomonadota; class Gammaproteobacteria; order Steroidobacterales; genus SHZI01. The sequence goes on along the minus strand of CAYOXI010000002.1, from coordinate 57,025 downwards.
CGCCGGTTTCCCGCCCACCGCGGTCCCGTTCGGGGTGTAGCTCAGCCTGGTAGAGCGCTTGCTTCGGGAGCAAGAGGTCGCAGGTTCGAATCCTGTCACCCCGACCAATCTCAAAAAAACCTGACACAAAAAAGCCCCGGTGGCTTATCCCGCCACCGGGGCTGATTCTTGTCGCGAAGTTCTGCGCGTTGCCTAGTTGGCCTCGCTGAACTCCAGGGTCACGCGCCGGTTCTCGGCCCGGCCTTCCACCGTGTCGTTGGACGCGATCGGCTGGGAAGGCCCGAAGCCCTTCGCCGTCAGCTTGTTCGCGTCGATGCCCCTGGCGATCAGGTAATCCCGTACCGAGGCGGCGCGGCGCTCCGACAGGGCCTGGTTGTAGGCCAGGCGCCCGGTGCTGTCCGTGTGGCCGCGCACTTCGATGCGGGTGAAGTTGGGGCGCTGCTTCAGGATGTCCGCCACCGAGTCCAGGATCGTCTTGTCCTGGGCGCTGAGGGTTGCCGAGCTGGTCTCGAAGGTCACGCCCCGCAGGATCAGCGACTCCTCGCAGCCCCGCGCGTTGACCTTGGCACCCGCCGGCGTTCCCGGGCATTCATCCAGACGATCCACGACACCATCGCCGTCGCTGTCAAGTTCGCAGCCCCGGGCATCCACCTTGGCGCCGGCCGGCGTGCCGGGACACTGGTCGATGTTGTCGGGCACGCCGTCACCGTCGCTGTCAGCGGGCGGTGGTGGTGGCGGCGGTGCCACGACGGGCGCGGCAGCCGCCACCGGCGGCGCTGCCTTTTCGCCGATGGCGACACTCAGGCCCGCGTTGACGAGCAGGTCGCTGAGGCTGCCGCCGGAGGCATCCTGCCAGCGATAGAGGGCCTCGGTCCGCAGGAAGAGGCGGTCGCCCCAGATGTGGCTCAGCAGGCCAACGCCTGCCTGGATCTGCAGATCGTCACTGTCGGACGAACCCGTGACATCGGTGTTCACCACACCGGCACCCAGCAGGATGAACGGCGAGAAGCTGCCGCCCCGGTTGTAGAGGTTCAGCAGGTTGAGGTTGAGGGCCCGCTGCTTCTGGTCCGGGTACGGGGTCGTGCTGCCGCCCTCACCACCATCCAGAAAGGAACCCTTGCCGTCCAGGTCGAGGCCGTGGAAGTCGAATTCGATGTTCCAGTTGTCGTTCAGCGCATACCCGAATCCGACCAGGCCACCGGCCAGCTCGTCATCCACATTCCGGTCATCGTCCGCAATGATGTAAGAGCCCATGCCCTTGAGGTAAGCCTGCCCGACTTTCTCCGCCGCCTGAGCCGTCGCATGGCCGAGGAGCAGGGCGGCTCCGGCAGCCGCGGTGGCAATCGCCTTGGTTCGCAACATTTGGGTATCCCCTGATCTGGATTCTTGTTGACTGGCTGGACGCCGGCCCGGGTGTACTCAGCGGACCACCGGGCTGGCGCGTTGTGCAATAACTTAACCGAGAGCGGCTGGTTTCGCCACTTCCGCCCGATGCGTTGCATTCGAGCAACAGCTGGTCAGGACCCCCCCGGCGGGCCGGGTCCGATGGTGGCCACGCTTATTTTCAGCGGCCCGTGACCGGCTTCAACGTCCTGTGGCAGCGGGATTCCTATGCTCGGCTCTCGACCAGCACGGAATCCGAGCCATTTATGCGCACCGCCAGCCGCTCCCAGCAGGGCTTCACCCTCGCTGAAGTACTCACCACGCTCGCGGTGATGTCCCTGAGCATGTCACTGGTTATCCCCAGCCTGGAGAGCATCACCCGGAGCAATCAGCGGGCTGCGGCGGTCAATGAACTGGTCGCGACCATGCACCTGGCCCGCTCGGAAGCCATCACCCGCAACACCCAGATTGCCGTCTGCCCCAGCCGGGATGGGGCGAGCTGCGCCGATGCCCCCTGGGAAGCCGGCTGGATCCGTTTCGAGGATGCGAACCGCAATCACCGGCTGGATGCCGGTGAAGCCGTGCTCGGGGCCGTCCGGCCCCAGGGCGGGCTTGAGATCCGCTCGGAACGCTTCCAGCGCAGTTTCGCCTTTCTGCCCTCCGGCCGGATTGGCGCCCCCGGATCCGATGCCCGCACCGGCGACTTCCTCTTCTGCCAGGGCCAGGCCACCGAAGCCGCCCAGGTGGTGATCGTCGGCGTCACAGGCCAACCCGTGCTGGCCAGTCGCCGGGTCGACGGCTCGGGTCCCCGCTGCACCTGACCTACCTGACCTGAGCTTCCCGCGAGCAGCGGCGGCCGGGCTATGCTCCCGGCCATGCAGAGCTTCGATCAGGAACGTGAGCCCCCGGTGGCGCCCTCCCCCTGGGTACTCCGCTTTCTGGGACTGATTCCGGCTGATGGTCCGGTGCTCGACCTGGCCTGCGGCGCGGGGCGTCACACGCGGTTGCTGCTGGACCGGGGCTTTGCGGTGACCGCCGTGGATCTGCACACGGAGCGCCTCGGGGACCTGGTCGACACCCCACTGCTTGAAATCCTGGCCGCCGACCTGGAAGCTGCGCCCTGGCCTTTCGCCACGCGGCACTTTGCCGGGATCATCGTCACCAACTATCTGCACCGGCCGCATTTCCCGCTGCTCGTTGCAGCCCTGCAGCCCGGCGGCGTGCTGCTGATCGAAAGCTTCGGTCAGGGCAATGAGCGCTTCGGCCGGCCGCGGAATCCGGACTTCCTGCTGGCACCGGGCGAACTTCTGCATGCCTTCGGCGGCAGCCTCCAGGTCGTGGCCTTCGAACAGGGTCTTGAAGAGCAGCCCCGACCCGCCGTCAGGCAGCGCCTCTGTGCGGTCCGTGCAGAAGCTCCGGTGGCCCTCCCTGCCTAGCGAGGGGCAGGCGGCGCGGCAGCCGGCTCGGGCCGGCCCGCCATGATGCCGCCATGGAGGGTGACCCCTGCGGTGGGCTTCGAAGTCCAGAGTTCCTGGGCAAAGCGCGGGATGGCCATCGCCGCAATGGGGAAGCACTCGACCACCTGCGACGGACTCGCGGGAATGCCATCCAGCGCGTAGCAGAAGAACTCCATGCCCCGGCGCTCGACGGTATTCCAGAAGCCGGTGATGGCCGGCTCGCTGGACGCGAGTGAACCATTCGTATTGAAGTACACATCGAAGCGCGCTTCGCCGTCCGGCGTCTCCATGCGGTAGCGGGTCGTGTTCGTCATCAGATGGTTGTAGAAGCTGGGGTAGCGTTCGGACAGCGGGATGGTGGTGTCGATCGTCTCCGGGACCATCGCCACGGCGGGCCGGGGCCAGTCGGCGCCGCCGGTTTCGAGCAGCATGAAGGCAATCATTGCCGCCCGGTCCTGCTCCGGCACCGGTTCCGGGATCATCATCCGGTTGCCCGGAATCAGCCCGCCGGGATCTGAGATGAAAGCGTAGATCTTCTCCACATCCCATTGAAAATCAGGACGTTTCAGCTCGTCAGACGCGGCAAACCCGGGCACCGTACCCGGCTTGCGGCCGACCAGATCCCAGAGGTTGGGTCCGAGCAGGTGGGCGCCGCCCTCGGCGAGGGTGTGACAGGCACTGCAGCGCTGCTGGAAGGCGGTTCGGCCCTGCTGGTAGTCCGCTGCCACCAGGTCGTCCCGAGCCGGCACGGCAGCGCCCCCTGCCGTCCACGCGACCAGCAGCACGACGGCTGCCGACAGATTGCGACCAACGCCCATGACCCTGCCTCCCGGACAGCAACTGACCGGCGCTGATTATCCGCGGGGGCCGGGCAGGTGGCCAGTATCAGCCGACGTGGCTTCGACGGTTGCGGCCACCAGACGGTGCCGCCTGCAGCCTGACAAGACTCTCCCTGAGCGGGACCGGCTCGCCGATCAGATAGCCCTGGGCCCAGGTGATGCCGAGCTTGCCGAGCAGATCCCGGACTTCCTGGTCCTGGACAAACTCCGCGACGGTTTCCAGCTGCATGACACGGGCAACCTCGGCGATGGCAGCCACCACGGACTGGGAGATCACATTCGTGCTCAGGTCGCGGATGAAACTACCGTCAATCTTGAGGGTATCCACCGGAAACAGCTTGAGATAGGCAAACGAACTCAGGCCGGTACCAAAATCATCGAGGGAGAACCGGCAGCCTGAGCGGCTTAGCGTGTGCATGAAATTCTGCGCCCGCTGCAGGTTCGCCACCGCGACCGTTTCGGTGATTTCAAAGCAGATCATCGCCGGATTGACCCTGCTACCGGCCAGCTGTGCCTGCACGAAGGCCAGAAAGGCCTCGCTACCGAGACTCTGGCCGGAGAGATTGATGGCAAACCTCGCCGGCGATTCGCCCCCGGCTGGCAGCATTTCATCCAGCAGCCGGAAAGTGTTCGACACGACCCAGCGATCCAGTTCTTCCATCAGCTGATAGCGCTCGGCAGCGGAGAGGAAGTCCGCCGGGGGAACCAGCCGGTCGTCATCGTCCAGCAAGCGCACCAGCACCTCGAAGTACTGGCAGGCCTGTCCGTCTTTTGCGACCTGGGCCTGCACCGGCGCGATCGGCTGGCCGAGCAGCACGAGCCGGCCGCAGTCGATCGCGTTGCGTACGTAGCCCACCAGCTGGATGTCGTCGAAGCGCTGCACGATGGAGAGATCATCCGGTTGATAGACCTCCACCCGCCCCCGCCCGCGATCCTTGGCGGCTTCGCAGGCTACCTTCGCCGTGGACAGGGCCGTCTCGTCGCCGCGTCCCGTCGCCTCAGGTGTGTCCTGGGGCGTGCCTATGCCAATGCTGACCGAGGGCCGGTGGCGGCGTTCGCCCCGGCTGAATTCCAGGCTGCGAAAGCGGGCGGCGACGGCCTCGGCATGGACACGGGCCGCGTCCAGCCTGGTATCCATCAGCAGGGCGGCGAAGCTGTCGCTGGCAATCCGGGTGAGCTGATGGCCCGCCAGTTCCTCGCTGAGTATGGCCGCAAAGCTCTCGATCACGCGGTCCCCCATGTCCCGCCCGAGGGTGTCATTGACTACATGGAGCTGGTCGATGTCGAAATACATGAGGACGTGGGATGTGCTGCCAGACCCTGTCGGCAGCCCGTTGAGCAACTTGCCGAAGGCGGGCCACGCCATGAGTCCCGTGAGCCCGTCAAAGACCCGTTCCAGTACGCCTTCCACGTGGGTCACCAGGTAACGGCCCAGGCGCACCCGCCGGCGATCACTGAAGTCCTTATTGTCCCAGCCAGCCAGCACCAGCACGCCGATCACCTTCCTCGCGCCCCCCCGGATCCCGACGGTCAGGAGGTCAGCGCCGGGTGCGGCAGTGCCGGTATTGGTCGTGCAGGCACCCTCCAGGAACATCTCAAGTTCGGCCAGCGACGTCGCTTCGCCCTGCACCAGGGCGATGTTCTTGTCGGGCACGAAGACTGCTGCGGACCGGAGCTGCAGTATCTCCCGGCAGATGACCAGTATCTGCTGCAGCATTTGCTTGCAGTCCGGCGGGCCCTGGACCGCGATCTCCACCTCGTGGAGCAGGCGCTCTTCGGCTGCCTGGACGCTGAGCTTCCGGTGGCTGTCGCGCAGGCGCACCCGGAGGATCATCTCCCGCTGCAGGGTGCGAACCACGGGGTCGGCCAGAGCCGCGAAGGCCGCGGCCGAGGGGGGGGCGGTGCCTGGTTCCGCAAAGGCAGCCAGCGCACCAAGAGGCCTGTCCTGGTCGTTACCGAGGGGCACCAGGAAGGCTACCGCGTCATCGGCGACGACCCGCAGCGGACCTCCGGCGGGTTCGGCCAGCAGGGCAGCCACCGCCGGGGCCAGTTTCGCCAACAGCGCTCCCCGGGGAGCCTGCGCACAGCGCCAGAGCGGCTTGCCGTTTTTTCCGTAGAAGACCAGGCCATGCACGCCCGGGGAGACCACGCGCAGCAGGGCCGCATAGTCGCTGAAGACTGTATTGAGGTCGCGCGGGCTCTCCATCGGGGAAAGGCACTCTGACAGGCAATAACCCGATGAAACTATGACGGATTCGCCCGGGTTCCGGCGTGAAGCCGCTCCCAGAACCGGCAGACTGGCCGGCCTGCCTTATACTGCCGGTCCGGCGGGGCAGACCGCCGTCACAGGGCGCAAGCGCAGCGATGAGCCAAGCCTTCACTGCTGAGGTCGAGCGGGAAACCCGCGATGCCTACGCACGACTCCGCCACGTAATCCCCGCGGTGGAGTGGCCGGTACACGCGCCCCTCATCGCGGCGATCAACCGCCTCAAGAAGGCGCGCAACGCCACCATCCTGGTCCACAACTACATGACCCCCGAAATCTTTCACGGGGTTGCCGATTACTGTGGCGATTCGCTCGGTCTGGCCCAGTTCGGCGCCCGTACCAGTGCCGACATCATCGTGATGTGCGGCGTGCACTTCATGGCCGAGACCGCCAAGATCCTCAGTCCCGGGAAAACCGTGTTGCTGCCGGACCTGCGGGCCGGCTGCTCCCTCGCCGAGTCCATCACGGCGGCGGATGTCCGTGCGCTCAGGGAGAAGCACCCTGGATTGCCGGTTGTGACCTACGTGAACACTTCGGCCGCGGTCAAGGCCGAAGCGGATGTCTGCTGTACTTCGGCCAATGCGGTCCAGGTGGTTGAATCGCTGGGCGTCGACAAGGTGATCTTTATCCCCGACAAGTTCCTGGGGAAGTACGTGGCGGGACAGACGGCCGTAGAGCTGATCCTGTGGGAAGGCGCCTGCGAGGTCCACGAGCGCTTCACCGGCAGCGAGATCCGGGACTTCCGCACCATGCATCCGGGCATTCACGTCATGGCCCATCCGGAGTGCCCGCCCGACGTGCTGGCTGAGGCGGACTACGTGGGTTCGACTTCCGCAATGATTGACCACGTGGACAAGGCAAGGCCCGCCAAGGTTGCGATGATCACGGAGTGCTCGATGGCGGGCAACGTGTCGGCCGAGTTCCCCGAGATCGAGTTTCTCCAGCCCTGCAACCTGTGCCCACACATGCAGCGGATCACCCTGCCAAAGATCCTGGCGGCCCTCGAGAATGGACGTCCTGCCATCGAGGTTCCGGCCGAGACTGCCGGGCGGGCCCGCAAAGCGCTCGAACGCATGCTGGCCGTCGGCCGCGACGCCTCCCGCGACTGAACCTGTCGTCAATCCGCGTGACGCCCACCTCAGCCTTTGACGTCGTCGTCATCGGAGCCGGCCTGGCCGGCTTGTCCACCGCGCTCCGGCTGGCCGATGCAGGCTACGCCGTGGGTCTATTGCGCAAGCGAACTTCGGTGGAAAGCTCCAGTGCCTGGGCCCAGGGCGGAATCGCGGCCGCGATTGACCCGTCGGATTCCCCTGCCCTTCACCTGGCGGACACACTCGAGGCAGGAGCCGGCCTCTGCCGGCAGGAAACCGTGGAGTTTGTGACAGGGCACGCGCCGGGCGCGATCCGCTGGCTGCTGGACCAGGGTGTCAGTTTTTCCGGCGTGACTGAGGGCGCAAACTCCGAACTCCATCTCACCCGGGAAGGCGGCCATGGCCGGCGGCGCATAGTTCATGCGGCCGATGCCACCGGCGCGGCAATCATCACGAACCTCGAAGCACGGGCGCTGGCCCATGGCGGCATCCAGCTGCTTGACGACCGGATCGCGATCGATCTGCTGAACAGCCAGAAGCTGGGCCTGCCCGGCCCCAATCGCTGCATTGGCGTCTACGCGCTGAATCGCTCCACTGCCCGGGTGGAAACCATTGCGGCGCGCATCGTCGTGATTGCGACCGGGGGAGCCTCCAAGATCTATCTCTATACCAGCAACCCGGACACGTCGACGGGGGATGGCATCGCCATGGCGTGGCGGGCCGGGTGCCGGGTCGCGAACATGGAATTCGTGCAGTTCCACCCAACCTGTCTCTACCATCCGCTGGCCAAGTCCTACCTCGTCTCCGAGGCACTGCGCGGCGAAGGTGGCGTGCTGTGCCTTCCCGATGGCTACCGCTTCATGCCCGATCACGATCCCCGGGCTGAACTTGCGCCCAGGGATATCGTGGCACGGGCGATCGATGCGGAAATGAAGAAGGGCGGACTGGACTGCGTTTACCTGGATATCAGTCACAAGCCAGCCGCAGAAATACTGGCGCATTTTCCGAACATTGCCCGACGCCTGCAGACCTTCGGGATCGACATCACCCGCGATCGCATACCCGTGGTGCCTGCCGCGCACTACAGCTGCGGGGGCATCGTTACCGACCTGAATGCTGCGACTGATCTGCCCGGACTCTATGCAGTCGGTGAATGTACATTTACCGGGCTGCATGGCGCCAATCGCCTCGCGAGCAATTCGCTGCTGGAATGTGTGGTGTTCGGCATGGCGGCCAGTGAGCACATCGGCGCCGTGCTGCGGGATGCCCCGCCAGTAGCCAGCGCGCTTCCCCGGTGGGATGAAAGTCGTGTAACCGATCCGGACGAACAGGTGATCGTGTCGCACAACTGGGATGAACTGCGGCGTTTCATGTGGAACTACGTCGGCATCGTCCGGACCAACAAGCGACTCGCCCGGGCACGGCACCGGGTGGATCTGCTGCAGGAGGAGATCGCGGAGTTCTATACCCACTTCCGCGTCACCAACGACCTGATCGAGTTGCGCAACCTGGCGCTGGTTGCCGAACTGACGATCCTCAGCGCCCAGGCCCGGCATGAAAGCCGCGGTCTGCACTGCAACCGTGACTACCCGCGGACCCTGACCGGCAGCGACGTCAGGGACACCATCCTGACGCCGGGGGAAAGCCCGGCATCTGCCTGACCCGGTACCGTCAGCGCGCTTCCGGCAGGCTCACGGGCGGTCAGCCCCGCTGCTGCAGGTAGCGGCTGCCGATCCCGGCCAGGCTGGTGGTACCGGCAAACTGCATGCTGCGGACCAGCTCGCTGTCGAGGATGGAGAGAACCCGGGCCACGCCCTGTTCGCCGTAGGCGCCGAGACCATAAAGGTAAGGCCGGCCGATGCAGACGGCATCCGCGCCGAGTGCCAGTGCCTTGAAGAGGTCGGTGCCGCGGCGAAACCCGCCATCGATCAGCACCGGGCACCGGCCGCGGACTGCGGCGACCACCTCCGGCAGGCAGCGCAACGTGGCGCGGCCGCTCTCTTCCTGCCGGCCGCCGTGATTCGAGACGATGATCCCGGCAGCCCCGCGCCGCAGGGCGAGCCTGGCATCTTCCCCGGTCACAATGCCTTTCAGCAGGACCGGCAGCCGGGTGTTGGCCTCCAGCCAGCGCATGATGTCCCAGGTCATGGCGGGGTCTCCGATCCGCGGCGGCCCGGGGTAGTCGGCGAGGTTCCCCAGGGAAGCCGGGGTGGCGCGCGGCCTGGTCCGGGCAAACCACCGTTCCCCTGCCCGGTTGCCCCGGGTGGGGGAATCCACGGTGAGCGCCACGGCACCGCAACCAGCCGCCTCCGCTGCCCGCAGCAGGTGCCGCATCAGGTCCTGGTCCGGCGAGGGATACAGCTGAAACCACAGGGGAGCCGTGCCGGCCGCCCGAATCTCGCGAAGACTGTAGCTGCTGATGGTCGACGCGATGACCAGATGGCCGCCGCGGCTGGCTCCGCGCATGGTCGCCAGTTCGCCCTGGTCGTGAACCGTCTGCTGGGCGCCGGCCGGTGCGAGGATCAGCGGCGTCGGCAGCTGCTGGCCGAACAGCTCAAGGCGTGTATCCGTGCGACTGACATCCACCAGCCGACGGACCCTGATCTCCCAGTCATCGAAGGCCTGCCGATTGGCCTCCATCGTCTTCTGATCATCGGCACCATTGACGATGAAGTGCCAGGCCTCGAGCGACAGGTTATCCCGGGCAACGCGTTTCATCTGGAACACGTCCAGCACATCGTCGAGCGCTTCCGGCACCGCGAGCTCCGGCCGCGCTCCGGCCCCCCGGGGCACAAGTGCGACCGCACCGAGCAGCGGCGAACCCAACAGGAACTTCAGGAACTGTCGGCGCTGATCCGGGCAAGCTGGCGGCATGGCGTGATCCTCGAACTGGTGCGACATAAACGCCGGTACCCCGACCATGCCCCGCCAACCATGCCCCGCCAACCACCCGGGGTGAAACGGGTTATTCTTTGCCCGTCACTTCGGCGGCCCAGGCCGTCCCCGGGAGCAGTGTTCGATGGCGGTACGGCGTGCAGATGTGGACCGGGGCGATGATGAACTCCGTGAGTGGGTTGAGTCCATTGAGTCGGTGCTCCGGAACGAAGGCCCGGAGCGGGCCAAGACGCTGTTCCGGGCCGTTCGTGACTATCTGGCGGACGCCCACGTCATCGTCGAGGACGCGACGCTCAATACGCCCTACCGGAACTCAATTCCGCTCGCCCAGCAGCCTGCTTATCCCGGCAACATCGAACTCGAGCAGCGCATCGAGAACATCAATCGCTGGAATGCGATGGCGATGGTCCTGCGGGCCTACGACGGTGGCTCCGGCGTGGGCGGCCACATCGGCACCTATGCCTCCGGGGCAACCATGCTGGAGGTGGGCCTCAACCATTTCTTTCGCAACAAGGATGCGGGCTACGGTGGTGACTTCATCAGCATCCAGGCCCATTCTGCACCGGGGATCTATGCCCGCGCGTTCCTCGAGGGCCGGCTGACCAGCACCCAGCTGGACAATTTCCGCCGCGAGCTCCAGGCAGGCGGTGGTCTGTCTTCCTACCCGCACCCGCGCAACATGCCGGATTTCTGGCTCTCACCATGCGCATCCATGGGCCTCTCGACCCCGACCTGCATCTACCAGGCACGCTTCGCCAAGTATCTCGAGAGTCGGGGCCTGAAGCCCCGGAACGGCGGCAAGGTCTGGAACTTCATCGGTGATGGCGAGTCGGACGAGCCCGAAGTCCTCGGCACGATCAACATCGCGGCGCGGGAACAGCTCGACAACCTGGTCATGGTGGTCAACTGCAACCTGCAGAGACTGGACGGACCGGTCAGGGGCAACGGCAAGATCATCCAGGAACTCGAGCGAAGCTTCCGGGGCGCCGGCTGGCACGTCATCAAGGTGATCTGGAGCGGCGAATGGGACCCCCTGTTCGCCATCGACCGGGACGGCGTCCTGCAGGCCCGGATGGAACGCGCGGTCGATGGGGACTACCAGATGTACTCCGTCTCCAGCGGACCCGAGGTGCGCGCCCACTGGAACGGGGACGATGCGCGCCTGACGGAGATCATGCAGGTACTTTCCGACGAGGAAATCCGGGGCATCAAGCGCGGCGGCCACGATCACCGCAAGGTTTACGCAGCCTTCAACCGGGCCCAGAAGAGCGAAGGACGGCCAACGGCAATACTGATCAAGACGATCAAGGGTTACGGCATGCAGGGCTACGAGGGCTCGAACGTCGTCCACCAGAAGAAGAACCTGAACGTGGAAGAGCGCGTCGAAACCGCGCGCCGGCTCGGCATTCCGCTGCCGGCCGACGCTGCCGGTCGGGCGGAGTTTTACCGGCCTGCGGACGACAGCGAGGAACTGCGGTACCTTCGCGCGCGCCGCACGGCGCTCGGCGGCAGCTGGCCCCGGCGTCAGGTGGACTGCCCGGCCCTGCCCGCACCCGATCTGGCCCTCTTCCAGGAACAGCTGGGCGGATCCGGCGATCGGCCACTGTCCACCACGATGGCCTTCGTCCGCATGCTCTCCAAACTGCTGGATCATCCCGGGCTCGGGCGCTATGTGGTGCCCATCGTGCCGGACGAGGCACGGACCTTCGGCATGGAGGCGCTGTTCCGCAAGGCCGGGATCTACTCCTCCGAGGGGCAGAAGTACCGGCCAGTGGACAGCTCCACGCTGATGCCCTACCGGGAAGCGACCGACGGACAGATCCTCCAGGAGGGCATCTGCGAGGCCGGTGCGATGGCATCGTTCATGGCCGCCGGCACCGCCTATGCGGTACATGGCGTCCCGACGATCCCGTTCTACGTCTTCTACTCGATCTTCGGCTTCCAGCGCGTGGGGGACATGATCTGGACCTGCGGCGACATGCTCAGTCGTGGCTTCCTGCTCGGGGGCACTTCCGGCCGCACGACTCTCAATGGAGAGGGCCTGCAGCACCAGGACGGGCACTCCCAGGTCGTCGCCAGCACGGTCCCGAACCTGCTCAGTTATGACCCGGCCTTTGCCTTTGAGCTCGCGGTCATCATCCGGGAAGGCATCCGGCGGATGTATGAGCTGCAGGAGAATGTCTTCTACTACATCACGATCCACAATGAGAACTACGCGATGCCGCCGATGACCACGGGATCGGCAGAGGGCATCGTCCGGGGCATGTACCGGTTCAGCACCGCGGAGACGTCAGCCAGTGGGCGGAAGGCCCACCTGTTTGGCAGCGGCGCCATCATGATGGAGGTACTGCGTGCCCGGGAACTGCTTCGGGACTTTGACGTCTCGGCCGACGTCTGGAGCGTCACCAGCTACAACGAGCTAGGCCGCGAGGCCATGGCGGTTGAACGCCGGAACCTCCTGCAGGCCGGCTCCCCGCCCGGAACCCCCTGGGTGCAGCAACTGCTGGCCGGGGAAAACGGCGTCTTCGTCGCGGCCAGCGACTACATGAAGTCCCTGCCTCTCGGTATCGCCCGCTGGATCCCCGGGCCCTATGTCGTGCTGGGCACGGACGGGTATGGACTGAGTGAGTCCCGGGCCGACCTGCGCGAGTGGTTTGAGGTGAGTGCCGCCTATATCGCCTGGGCGGCGCTCGTGACACTTACGGAACAGGGCCTGATGAACGCGGCTGAACTGGACGGCGCGAGGAAATCCCTGGGAATAGCGGCGCGGAAACCCGATCCGGCCAACAGCGGGCCGGGCAGTACCGCGGCGTGAATTCCAGCGCCGGGATCCGGCTATCCTCCCGAACCGTCATGCACCCTCAGCCCCCAGTCCGTCTCCGCCGGTCCGCCCTCTACGTGCCGGGCAGCAATCCCCGGGCGCTCGCCCGGGCCGCCACCCTGCCAGCCGATGTCCTGATCCTGGATCTCGAGGACGCTGTCCTGCCTGAGGCCAAGGATGAGGCCCGTGACGCTGTCCACCGGGCGGTCGCCAGCGGCGGTTTCGGGAGGCGGGAGACCGTCATCCGCATGAATGGCCTCGCCACTGCCTGGGCCACGGATGACATCCGGCGCATCGGCAGCTCAGGTGCGGCGGCCATCCTGGTCCCCAAGGTGGACGATGCCGCCACGATCATCCGGCTGGACCAGCTGCTTGCGGAGGCCGGTGCACCCGCCGGGCTCAGGATCTGGGCGATGGCGGAAACACCCCGTGGTGTGCTGAACCTCGCCGCCATTGCCAGCGCATCGCCCCGTATGGAGGTGATCGTGATGGGGACTGCGGACCTCTCGCGAGCACTGCGCCTGCCTGACAGCGGTCAGCGGGAGGCGCTCGTACCTGCCCTGGCCGCCTGTCTGCTCGCTGCCCGGGCAGCCGGTGTTGATATACTTGATGGCGTCTACACGCGACTGACGGATTCCGGGGGTCTGCGATCCGAGTGCGAGCACGGACGCAGTCTCGGCTTTGATGGCAAGACCCTGATTCACCCGGGCCAGATTGCCATTGCCAATGAGGTTTTTGGTGTGCCGGACGCGGAGGCCGCGACTGCGGCCGCCCTGATCGCGGGGTGGCAGGCCGCCGCGGCTGAGGGCTCTGGCGTCGCTGTCGTGGAGGGCAGGATGGTGGAGCAGCTGCACGTCGAGGTAGCCCAGCGCCGGCTGGCGCTCCACCAGGCAATCCGGGCGCTCGAGGCCTGACCCGCCACGTGTCGCAGAAGAACAAGAAGCTGGGGAACGGAATGGCGGACGCAGGCAGCAAGACAGGGCACGGGGCCGTCAGTCCATCGCTGGAGTCATGGCGGGCGCTGGCCACCCGGGAACTCCGGGGCAAGGACCCGGCGGACCTCGTCTGGTCGACGCCGGAGGGCATCGCGGTCCAGCCCCTCTACACCGCGGCCGACACAGCAGCACTCCCGCATCTTGGTTCGCTGCCCGGCCTGGCACCGTTCGTGCGGGGCCCCCGGGCCACCATGTACGCCGGGCGGCCCTGGACAGTACGCCAGTACGCGGGCTTCTCGACGGCGGAGGAATCCAACGCCTTCTACCGGAGCAACCTGGCGGCCGGCCAGACCGGGCTGTCGGTCGCTTTCGACCTGCCCACGCACCGGGGCTATGATTCGGATCACCCGCGGGTCGTGGGTGACGTGGGCAAGGCGGGCGTCGCCATCGATTCGGTGGAGGACATGAAGATCCTCTTCGGCGGCATTCCGCTCGACAGGATGTCCGTGTCGATGACCATGAACGGCGCTGTGCTGCCGGTCATGGCCATGTATATCGTTGCGGCCGAAGAACAGGGCGTGCCGCTGGAAAAGCTCGCCGGGACTTTGCAGAACGACATCCTCAAGGAGTTCATGGTCCGGAACACCTATATTTTCCCGCCTGAACCCTCGATGCGGATCGTCGCCGACATCATCGGCTATACCGCCCGCCACATGCCGCGCTTCAACCCGATCTCGATATCCGGTTATCACATGCAGGAGGCCGGCGCGACCGCGGTACAGGAGCTCGGCTACACCATTGCTGATGGCCTTGAATATGTGCGCGCCGCGCTGGCCAGCGGCCTCAAGGTGGACGAATTCGCGCCCCGGCTGTCGTTCTTCTTCGGCATCGGCATGAACTTCTTCATGGAAGTGGCCAAGCTGCGGGCCGCCCGCCTGCTGTGGGCCGAGTACATGGGCAAGCTGTTTGCTCCGCAGGACGAGCAGTCCCTGATGCTGCGCACTCACTGCCAGACTTCGGGGGTCAGCCTGACCAGCCAGGATCCCTGGAACAACATCATCCGGACCACGGTCGAGGCCCTGGCAGCGGCGCTCGGGGGTACCCAGTCACTGCACACGAATTCCTTCGATGAGGCGCTGGCGCTGCCGACACCGTTCTCCGCCCATATCGCCCGCAACACGCAGCTGGTCCTCCAGGAGGAGTCGGGCATTACACGGGTGGCAGATCCGCTGGCAGGCTCCTACTATGTGGAGAGCCTGACCGCCTCGCTGGCCGCCGCTGCCCGTGAACTGATCGATGAGGCCGAGGCCATGGGCGGCATGACCCGCGCCGTGGAGACCGGCATGCCGAAACTGCGCATCGAGCAGTCCGCGGCGCTTCGGCAGGCGCGCATCGACCGGGGCGAAGAGGTCATCGTAGGCGTCAACCGGTACCAGAGGACGGATGAACCAGAGATCGAAGTGCGGGACATCGACAACTCTGCCGTACGGGAAGCGCAGGTGCGGCGGCTCAAGGCTGTGCGCGCCGCCCGCAACCAGCAGGCCTGTGACGGTGCCCTGGCGGCACTCACCGCCGCCGCGGCGGACAGGAGTGGCAACCTGCTCGATCTTGCCGTGGTCGCCGCCCGGGCACGGGCCACGGTCGGAGAAATTTCCGATGCACTCGAGGAAGTCTATGGACGGCACCGGGCCGTGATTCACTCCATCAGCGGCGTCTACGGGTCTGCGTACGCCGGCGATGCCGATTTTGCCGCCATCCAGGCCCGGGTAGCGGCTTTCGCGGCAGAAGAAGGCCGCCGGCCGCGCTTGCTCGTCGTCAAGCTCGGCCAGGATGGCCACGACCGGGGCGCAAAGGTCATCGCCACCGCCTTCGCTGATATCGGCTATGACGTGGACATCGGCCCCCTGTTCCAGACGCCGGAGGAAGCTGCCCGCCACGCTGTCGAGAATGACGTCCATGTGGTCGGCGTATCCTCCCAGGCCGCCGGGCACCGTACCCTCGTACCCGCGCTGATCGACGCCCTGAAGGATCAGGGTGCCGGTAACGTGCTGGTGGTCTGCGGCGGCGTCATTCCGCCCCAGGATCACGCCATGCTCAAGGCTGCCGGCGTGTCGGCCATCTATGGCCCCGGCACCAACATCCCGGTTGCGGCCGGCGAGGTACTCGGACTTATCCAGCACCGCCAGCGGCGAACCTGATTTCTTCGCCCGATATTTCTCTCGCAAGGTTGCATGCATGCAGGACATCATCCAGCAGCTCCAGGACAAACGTGACGCCGCCAAGCTGGGCGGCGGGCAAACCCGCATCGATGCCCAGCATGCCAAGGGCAAGCTCACGGCCCGGGAACGACTCGAACTGCTCCTCGACGAAGGCAGCTTCGAAGAGTGGGACCTGTTCGTGGAACATCGCTGTACCGACTTCGGCATGGCCGACCAGAAGGTCACCGGCGACGGCGTCGTCACGGGCTACGGCACGATCAATGGCCGCCTGGTTTTCGTCTTCAGCCAGGACTTCACTGTCTTCGGCGGGTCGCTCTCCGAGCCGCATGCAGAGAAGATCTGCAAGATCATGGACCAGGCGATGAAGGTGGGCGCGCCGGTGATCGGCATCAATGATTCCGGTGGCGCGCGCATCCAGGAAGGGGTGGCCTCGCTCGGCGGCTACGCCGAGGTCTTCCAGCGCAACATGCTGGCGTCGGGCGTGGTGCCCCAGATCTCGCTTATCATGGGACCGTGCGCTGGCGGCGCCGTCTACTCGCCGGCCATCACGGATTTCGTCTTCATGGTGAAGGACAGCGCCTACATGTTCGTCACCGGCCCGGACGTCGTGAAGACCGTCACCCATGAGGAGGTCACAGCGGAGCAGCTCGGTGGCGCGATCACCCACAGCTCCCGCTCGGGTGTCGCTGACCTCGCGCTGGAGAACGACGTGGAGGCGCTGCTGACCACCCGGCGGTTCTTCAACTTCCTGCCCGCCCACAACCGCGAGAAACCCCCCGTCTGGCCCACCAGCGACCCTCCGACCCGCGAAGAGCCATCGCTCGACAGCCTCATCCCTGGCGATCCAGCAAAACCCTATGATATCAAGGAGTTAATAACCAAACTTGCCGATGAAGGTGACTTCTTCGAGATCCAGCCGGATTACGCCCGGAACATCGTCATCGGCTTCATCCGGCTCGAGGGCTCGACGGTGGGCGTGGTTGCCAACCAGCCGATGGTGCTTGCCGGCTGCCTGGACATCAGTTCATCGACCAAGGGCGCGCGCTTCGTGCGCTTCTGCGATGCCTTCAGCATCCCGATCCTCACGCTGGTCGACGTGCCGGGCTTCATGCCGGGAACGGCGCAGGAGTACGGCGGCATCATCAAGCACGGCGCGAAGCTGCTCTACGCCTACGCCGAGGCGACGGTGCCCAAGGTCACCCTGATCACCCGCAAGGCCTATGGCGGCGCCTACGATGTGATGGCCTCCAAGCACCTGCGGGGCGACGTCAACCTGGCCTGGCCGAGCGCCGAGATCGCGGTGATGGGGCCCAAGGGCGCGGTGGAGATCATTTTCCGCAAGGACATCGGCGACGCGGCAGCCATCGCCGCCCGCACAGAGGAGTACCGGCAGAAGTTCGCCAACCCCTTCATCGCGGCCAGCCGCGGCTACATCGACGACGTGATCATGCCCCGGCAGACCAGGGCGCGCGTCTGCCGCTCGCTGTCCATGCTCCGGGACAAGCAGCTCAGCAACCCGTGGCGCAAGCACGGCAACATCCCGCTCTAGGACCGGACTCCCCTCTCATGTTCAGCAAGATCCTCATTGCCAACCGTGGCGAGATTGCCTGCCGCGTCATCCGCACCGCAGGCCGGATGGGCATCCGCACGGTCGCCGTGTACTCGGATGCCGACCGCCACGCCATGCACGTGCGCCTCGCCGACGAAGCCGTGCGCATCGGGCCGGCACCGTCGGCACAGAGCTATCTCGTCATCGACGCCATCGTGGCAGCCTGTGTCGCCACCGGCGCCGAGGCTGTACACCCGGGCTATGGCTTTCTTTCCGAGAAGACGGCCTTTGCCGCCGCCCTGGCAAAGGCCGGCATCGTCTTCATCGGTCCGAAGCCCCATGCCATCACGGCCATGGGCGACAAGATCGAGTCCAAGAAGCTGGCGAAACTGGCCGGCGTCAACACCATTCCCGGCTATACCGATGTGATTGAAGGCCCCGACCACGCGGTACAGATCGCCCGGGACATCGGCTACCCGGTGATGCTGAAAGCCAGTGCCGGTGGTGGCGGCAAGGGCATGCGCGTGGTCCGCGATGACGATGAATGCCGCGACGGTTTCCAGCGCGCGACCAACGAGGCCGTCTCCAGCTTTGGCGATGGACGCGTGTTCGCCGAGAAATACATTGAGGAGCCCCGGCACATCGAGATCCAGGTGCTGGCCGATGCCCATGGCAACACGCTGTACCTCAACGAGCGCGAGTGCTCGATCCAGCGCCGTCACCAGAAGGTTATCGAGGAAGCCCCCTCGCCTTTCCTGGATGCGAAGACCCGCAAGGCCATGGGCGAGCAGGCTGTGGCGCTCGCCAAAGCCGTGGACTACGAATCGGCAGGCACCGTCGAGTTCATCGTCGACCGCGACCGCAATTTCTATTTCCTGGAGATGAACACCCGCCTGCAGGTGGAGCACCCGGTCACGGAGATCATCACCGGCCTCGACCTGGTCGAGCAGATGATCCGCATTGCCGCCGGCGAGAAGCTCTCACTCCACCAGAAGGAGGTGAAGATCAACGGCTGGGCGCTGGAAGCGCGGGTTTACGCCGAAGATCCGTTCCGCAATTTCCTGCCGTCCATCGGCCGGCTGGTGCGCTGCCGGCCTCCGCCGGCAAGCGACCATGTCCGGGTGGATACGGGCATCGAGGAAGGCAGCGAGGTCTCGATGTACTACGACCCGATGATCGCCAAGCTCATCACGAGTGGCGCGAACCGGGACGAGGCGATCCAGCGCATGACCGCCGCACTCGACGCGTACCACATCCGCGGCGTGTCCCATAACATCAGCTTCCTCAACGCGCTGGTCACCCACCCCCGCTTCCAGGAAGGACGGCTGAGCACCAACTTCATTGCCGAAGAATACCCGGACGGGTTCCACACCGCTGACGTGCCGCGCTCCGATCCCGCGCTGCTGATCGCGATTGCCGCAACCATCCACCGGCGCTTCATGGAACGTGCCGCGCGTCTGTCCGGCCAGTTGCCCAGCCACGAGCGACGGGTCGGCCGCGACTTTGTCGTCATCGTCGGCGCAGAACACCATCCGGTGCGGCTGGCACCCCTCACCGGCGGATGCGAGGTCACGATCGGCGCGACCACCCACCGGGTGCTCACCGACTGGCAGTTCGGCGAGCCGCTGGTCAGGGCTGATTTCAACGGACGGCAGGTCTGCTTTCAGCTCGACCGGGTCGGCGTGCGCTACCGGCTGACTCACGGTGGCGCCCAGCACGACGTACTGGTCTGCAGCCCGCGGGCCGCCGGGCTCAACCGGCTGATGCTGGCCAAGACGCCGCCGGACCTGTCGAAGTTCCTGCTCTCCCCGATGCCGGGACTGCTGGTGAGGCTGGCGGTGACGGTGGGCCAGGAACTGAAGGCCGGCGAGGAGATCGCCGTCATCGAGGCGATGAAGATGGAAAACAGCCTGCGGGCCAGCGACGACGTGACAATCGGCAAGATACTCGTCGAGCAGGGCCAGAGCCTGGTCGTGGATCAGCCCATCGTGGAATTTGCCTGAGCGGTGGCCGGTGCCTGACGATCAACCCGAAGCCCTCGCCCGACTGGTCCGCGCTGGCGACCGTCGGGCTCTCGGCCGGGCCATCACACTCGTCGAGTCCAGCCACGCCGCCGACCGGCACCAGGCCAGCCAGCTGCTCGGGATCCTGACGCCGTTCGCGGGTGAGTCCATCCGCGTGGGCATCTCGGGGGTGCCCGGCGTGGGCAAGTCCACCTTCATCGAGAGCCTCGGCAACCTGATCATCGACCGGGGTCACAAGGTAGCCGTGCTGGCGGTGGACCCCTCCTCCGCGCTGTCCGGCGGCTCCATCCTCGGCGACAAGACCCGCATGGAGACGCTCTCCCGGCGCCTCGAGGCCTTCATCCGGCCGTCACCCGCGAGCGGCACCCTCGGGGGTGTCACGCGCAATACGCGCGAGACGATCCTGCTGGTGGAAGCAGCCGGCTTCGACGTGGTGATCGTCGAGACGGTGGGGGTTGGCCAGTCCGAAACCACGGTCGCGGACCTGACGGACCTCTTCCTGTTGCTGCTGCTGCCAGGGGGTGGCGATGAACTCCAGGGCATCAAGCGGGGCATCGTCGAGCTGGCCGACATCGTCGTCGTCAACAAGGCCGACGGCGAACTGGCAAGCGCAGCGGAACGGGCGGCGGGCGACTACCGCAACGCCCTGCAGCTCCTCCGGGCCAGATCCCCGGACTGGACGGTGCCCGTGGTGACCTGCTCGGCCCTCGAAGGACGCGGCATCGAAGAGTTGTGGGAGCTGATTGGCACGTTCCGGAACGCAAATGTGCCGAGCGGCGCGCTCCAGGCCCGCCGCGCAGCCCAGGGGCGCCGCTGGCTGTGGAACGAAATCGCCGAGCAGGTGCTGCAGCAGCTGCGCGACGATCCACAGGCGCGGGAGCGCATCCGTGAGCTCGAGCAGGCAGTCAGCGCCGGGAAGCTCTCGCCCCGGATTGGCGCCGAGTCCCTGGTGGAACAGTTCTGGAAGGACGGCCCGCGGGCCGGCAGGCGCAGATGATCGGCAGACTCAATCATGTGGCCATCGTGGTCCCGGATCTGGGCGCTGCCAGCCGGATATACCGGGACACCCTGGGTGCGACGGTCTCCGAGCCTGTCGACCTGCCCGAGCATGGTGTCACCACGGTTTTCGTGGAGCTGCCCAACACCAAGATCGAGCTGCTTCATCCCCTGGGCGAGCAGTCGCCGATCGCCAAATTCCTCCGCACCAATCCGGCTGGCGGGATTCATCACCTCTGCTACGAAGTCGGGGACATCCTCGCTGCCCGTGACCAGCTGCTGGCGGCCGGCGCGCGGATCCTCGGTGACGGCGAACCGAAGACCGGCGCCCACGGCAAGCCCGTGCTGTTCCTGCATCCCAAGGACTTCTGCGGAACGCTGGTCGAGCTGGAGCAGCGCTGAGTCAGTTGTCCAGCGCAGCCTCGGCCCGGGCGACGAGCGCGGCCATGCGTGCCTCGAGCTCCTGCCGCAGGGCCGGCAGGTCATCCAGTGACGTGCCCGGGGGGACGGCCCAGGGCGCATCGACGGCCAGCGCCACCCGGGAGAAGGGCAGCGGCAGCATGAAGTGGTCCCAGCTGTTCCAGCGGATGCACGGGCGGGCCGCATAGGCCACCAGGATGATCGGCCGGCGGGTCATGCGGGCCAGCATGATGGTGCCCACCTTGAACTCATGGCGGGGGCCCGTCGGACCGTCCGGCGTGATCACCAGCGATGTGTTCTGGCTCACCAGCACTTCATGCATGTCGCGCAGGGCCTGGCCGGCCGAGCGCCTGGCCGAGCCGCGCAGCACGCCGGCGCCCCAGCGCCGGATGATCGCGGCCGGCACCTCGCCACTCACCGACGGGCTGGTGAGAAAACTCACCGGCAGTCCCCGTTGCGCCCAGGTGAGCAGGTACCAGCCACCGAAGATCTGCATCTGGTGCCAGTAGCTCAGGATGGCCGAACTGCCGCCCGCCTGCAGCGCTTCGAGATGCGCTGCTCCGTCGACCGGTCGGATTCGACAGGTGGACCACAGCACTCCGAGCAGGCCGCGTGCCAGGGCAATGATCACTGCGTACCAGATCCGCCGGCCCGCCGACATGGTCCGCCGCGACGACGGGGGCTTGCCGGTGGGACGCAGCAGCTTCGCCCGCTCGCTGGCCGCGTAACTGGTGGAGCCCGGGTTGTCTGACGCCTGATCCTCGCTCACCGCAGTTTTTCCACCCTCAATAAGCAGCGCCAGCCGGCCTTTCCGGCCCATAATAGCCGGGCATGTCACCTGTCGAGAGCCAAAGTCCCCAGTCGCAGCCCGCAACGGGATCGGGTCTGCCGCCCGGTCCCACCGAGTTGCATACCCTGGGGCCCGACCTCGAGACGATGACACTCCTCGCCCGCTGGATCCCCGAATTCGGCGACCTTTTCACGGTCCGCTCCCGGGATCGCCGCGATCCGAGTCTGGTCGTGAGCCGCCCCGAATACCTGCGGCAGATCCTGCTCACCAACCACGAGAACTATGCGAAGGGTGTCGGCTTCGAACGGGTCAAGATGCTGCTCGGCAACGGCATCATCGTCAGCGACGGGGAGGAATGGCGCCGCCAGCGCACGCTGATGCAGCCGGGCTTCAGCCGGGCGAATATCGCCCGCCTGTCTGCCGACATGCGGACCATGAATCTGCGCCTGCGGGACGACTGGGCACCGCTGGCCGACCGGGAACTGCCGCTGGACCTCACCACGGCCATGAGCCGCTGCGGGCTCGAGATCATCCTTCGCTCGCTGTTCAGCACGGACCTCGACCGGCTCATCGACCGGCTGGGTGGCAATCCCTTCGGCTTTCTCGCCGAGGACGCCACCCGCGACCTGCAGACGGCGGTGCGCTTCCGCAACCTGGGCCGGCACATCCTGGCGCTCGTCACGGAGCGCCGCGCCAGCGGCGAGCGACCCTTCGACTTCCTGTCCATGCTGCTGGAGGCCCGGGACCGGAAGTCCGGGCGGGCGATGACCGACAAGGAGCTGCTCGACGAGGTCAACACGCTGATCATTGCCGGGCACGAGACCTCGGCCGGGACCCTCAACTGGGCCTGGTACCTGCTGGCCCGCCATCCGGCGGTGGAGGCCCGGGTGCTGGCCGAGATTGCCGCTGTCTGCCCCGGTGACGACTTCAGCTTCGAGCAGCTCATGGCGCTCAGCTATACGGGTCAGGTGCTGCGGGAAACACTGCGCCTCTACCCGCCGGTGTGGCTCTTCTCCCGGCGGGCCCTGGCCGACGACCGGCTGGGCGACTACCACGTCCCCGCCGGCGCCCACCTCTTCATTTCGCCCTACCTGATTCATCGCCAGCCCGGGCTGTGGCCGGAACCGGAGCGTTTCGATCCGGACCGCTTTGACGAATCGATCCACGGGCCGGCGGATCGCTTCGCCTACATACCGTTCTCCGCCGGGGCGCGGCGCTGCATCGGCGAGTACTACTCCTTCGTCGAGATGCAGATGCATCTCGCCCTGCTGCTGCCCCGCTACCAGCTGCGCTTCATTGCCGACCGGCCGGTCGAACTGGAACCCGCCGTGAACCTGCGCACGCGCCACAGCATCCTGATGTCCCTCCACAACCGGCCAGGCAGCTGAGACCATGAACCTGCCCGCGACGCTCAACGGGGTCCTCGAGGCCAACCAGCATGCGCCCCGGCATATCACCTACCTCGACGGACAGAACGAACGCCGTCGGGTGAGCTTCGCCGCGCTGCGCAGGACGGCACTGGGTGTACTGCATCACCTGCAGGCCTTCGGCGCGCAACCCGGCGACCGGGTAATTTTGCACACGTCGAGCAACGAGCAGTTCATCGACGGCTTCTGGGCCTGCCTGCTTGGCGGCCTGGTACCTGTCCCGGTGGCCGTGGGGATCAGCGACGATCACCGCTTCAAGCTGCTGCAGGTCTTCGGCCAGCTCGGCAGGCCGATGCTTTACACCGAGGCCGCCCAGCTGAGCCGGCTCGAAGACTTTGGCCGGCAATCCGGCCAGTCCGGGGCCGTGACCGCGCTGGCCGCGCGCGCCCTGACGATCGAGCGGGTTACCGACATCGGGACACCGGGTACGGTGCATCCGGCCCGGCCGGACGACCTCGCGTTCATCCAGTATTCGTCGGGCAGCACCAGCACGCCCAAGGGCGTGGAGCTGACCCACCGGAACATCCTGACGAACATCGGCGCGATCATCGAGCGGGCGGCCTTCACCGACCAGGACATCTCGCTGAGCTGGATGCCGCTCACCCATGACATGGGGCTGATCGGCTTCCACCTGTGCATGCTGAGCGCCCGCATCGAGCACACCATCATGGACACCCGGCTCTTCAGCCGCCGGCCGCTGCTCTGGCTGGAGGAAGCGAGCCGCATTCGTGCGACGCTGACCAGTTCGCCGAACTTCGGCTACAAGCACTTCCTGAAGCTCTACGAGTCGAAAGGGCTCGCGGACGGTGTGGATCTGTCCTGCATCCGCCTGCTCTTCAATGGTGCCGAGCCGATCTCGGTGCCGCTGTGCGAACGCTTCATCACGGCGATGACTCCCCACGGGCTGGCCCCTACCGCGATGTACCCGGTATACGGCCTGGCCGAAGCCTGCCTGGCCGTCAGCTTTCCGGCGCCTGGACGGGCGTTCCGTGCCATCAGCCTCGAGCGCAGTTCTCTGGGCATCGGCCGGCAGGCAACGCCGGCTTCCGGCGGCGGGCAGGATGGTCTCGCCCTGATGGTGCTGGGCACACCGCTCCGGGATACCGCGCTGCGCATTGCCGACGACGACGACCGACCGGTACCAGACGGCACGGTGGGCCATGTGCAGATCCGCGGCGGCAACGTCACCCGGGGCTATACGGGTATCCCGGCCTCCGGTCAGCCCTTTACAACCGACGGCTGGCTCCGTACCGGCGATCTCGGCTTTCTCACGGCGACGGACGCTGAGCTGGTGATCACCGGCCGCTACAAGGAAATCATTTTCGTCAACGGCCAGAACTACTATCCCCACGACCTGGAAAGCATTGCGGAGACCTCGGCCGGTATCGAGCTCGGCAAGGTTGCCGCGGCTGCCGCGCGGCGGGGCGACGGGGATGAGGATCAGCTGCTGCTCTTCCTGGTCCAGCGGGGCCCGCTCGTCGATTTCCTGCCGGTAGCCAACCAGCTTCGGCGGCAGATCACCGAGCACACCGGCCTGTCGGTGGCCCATGTCATACCGGTACGCAACCTGCCGAAGACCACCAGCGGCAAGCTCCAGCGCGCGAAGCTGGCCGCGGACTACGAAGCCGGCTCGTTTGACGGCGTGCTGGCCGAACTCGACGCCCTGGCGCCGCACGCCGCTGTCACCAGCGATGCCGGCGAGTCAGAAATGGAGGCGCGCATCCGGCAGATCTGTGCGGCCGTGATCACCGACCGCGCCATCGGCCTCGACGACGATTTCTTCGAGCTGGGCGTCAGCTCCCTGACGCTGGCCCGGATCCACGAGCGCATCGACGAGGAATACCCAGGCCAGCTCGATGTCGAGGACCTGTTCACAAAATCCACCATCCGGGCGGTGGCGGAGCACCTTGAGGCGGGCAACCGGAGTTAGACTGCGCCCATGAGCCTGACCATCCCCGGCCATCCGGACCTGCGCAAGGTCGTGATCATCAACCCCAAGGGTGGGTCGGGGAAGACCACGCTCGCGATGAATCTGGCTGGCTACCTTGCCTCCTGCGGCCGGCCCACGGCGCTGATGGATTTCGATCCGCAGGGGTCCAGCTTCCGGTGGCTCGCCCGGCGTGGCAGGCGGACCCTGCAACCCCTGCCCCCGCTGATCTACGGCGTGGCGGCCTACGAAAAGAAGATGAACATGACGCGGAGCTTCCAGCTCCGTATTCCCCACGAGTACCGCTATCTGGTGATGGACACGCCGGCGGCGATGACCACCGCCCAGCTCACCGACTTCACGCCCGGCGCGCACGCGATCCTGGTGCCGGTGCTGCCCTCCGCGATCGACATCCATGCCGCGTCACGCCTGATCGCCGACCTGCTGCTGGTGGCCAAAGTGAGCCGGCGCATGGGGCGCCTCGGCGTCGTCGCCAACCGCGTGCGGGAGAACACGGTGGGCTTCCGCAAGCTCATGGCCTTTCTTGACCGGCTGCAGATTCCCATCGTCGGGGCCCTGCGGGACAGCCAGAACTACGTGCATTCGGCGGATGAAGGCATCAGCATCCACGAGATGCATGCCTCCCGCACGAAGAAGGACCTGCTGAGCTGGCTGCCATTGACCAGCTGGCTGGAAATGCGCCTCAACACGCCGCTCTCCGAGCGGGACGTGCTGGGCCAGGTGGAAGTGCCGGAGTTCACGCAGCAGGCCCAGCCCCAGGTTTCGGCCGAGGTGGTCAACCTCAGCGATCACATTGCCCGGCGGGACAATCCGGGTTCATGAATCAGGCGGCGCCCGGGCCCCGGGCTGCAGGCCGCGAATCGCGGTATTGACCAGGTAAGTGATGTCGAAGCCCGGCCTGATCGGGCTGCGACCGAGTGCCGGGCCGAGGCGCACGATCACGAGCTCCCGGGAGGGCACGATGAACACATGCTGCTGCCCGCGGCCCCAGGTCATCCAGGTGTCCCGCGCCAGGAAGGCCTCGCTGGCCACGGCCCCGGTGGAACCACCCCCGTCCGCCGGCAGCACCGGGTCGTCGTAGCCCAGCCACACCTGCAATCCGTAGTGGCCTGCCGATGGCGATGGGGTGGTCATCTCCTCAAGCCACCCGCGGCTGACTATCCGTCGGCCATTCACTTCACCCTTCGCAAGCAGCATCACGCCGATCCGCGCCCAGTCCATGGCGGGCGCAGCGAGGCAGCAGGAGGTGAAGGCCCGGCCACCGGGGCGGTCGGTATGGACCCGTGCCACCTCGCCGCCCATCGGCAGCCACAGCTTCTCCCGCAGGATCTCCGCATAGCGCTGGCCGTGGACGCGCTCCAGCACCATGCCCAGCAGCTCGGAGTTGATGTTGTTGTAGTCGTACTTCGTGCCCGGCGCCCAGTCCGCCAGCGGTGTGCGCAGGATCACTTCGCCGGAGCGGCCGGAATTGAGCCAGCGGTTGTCGTCGGTGAAGGGGTTCAGCGTAAAGCGGTACTGGGCGAGGCCCGAGCTCATCTGCATCAGCTGCCGGAGCGTGATCGTGCCCCGGGGATCATCCCGCCACTCCACCAGATAGGTGCCCACCGGGTCGTCGGCAGACACGATCAGGCCCTCTTCGATCGCCACACCGATGAAGAGTCCCATCAGCGACTTGTGCATCGACTGGGACTGGGTGAGGCGGTCGCGCTCCCAGTGCGGGGCATACCACTCGTCCTGGATGACGCCCTGGTGCACGGTGATCAGTGCGTGGCTGCCAAACTCCGTGGCGTAGCGGTGCATGTCCGCCAGCGCGGCCGGCGAGATCGTCCGGTCGGCGGGCAGCGCCACCGGCAGCACCAGGCTGCCATCGCCCCGGATCTCCTCGTCCGGCGGCAGCAGTTCCACGCTGGTCGGACTGCCGCTCTGGAAGAAGCGCACGTAATTCCGCCAGAACCAGGGGTCCTGCCAGTACACCGCGCTCACGATCACGAAGGTGGCCAGCCCCAGACCCGCCAGCCAGTGATGCCGACGGCGACGGGGTCCGGTCTCAGACATGAGTGCTGCCGCCCGCGCGCGTCCCGCTGCCCACCCGTTCCATCAGCCAGACCAGCACGAAGCCCGCGGCCATCACGGCGACGGCGATCAGGGTCTCGGTGGTCGGCGCCGGCAGCAGCCAGTCATAGCCCAGGATCTTCTCCTTCGCCCGGCTGCCGCTGCCGAGCGTCGCGATGATCGGGGACTTCCAGGGCCAGATCACCAGCAGGGAACCGGCCACGAAACCCGTCAGCAGGGCCACGGCGATATCGTGAAAGCGGCGAAACACCCAGGACAGCACATGGCTCAGCATCATGATGCCGACAATGGCCCCGATCGCGAAGGGCACCAGCACGCGGAAGGCGCCGGCATCGAACTCGGTGAGCTGCGTGACCGACTCGATCATCACCAGCTGGTAGTTGCCCATCAGCAGCAGCACGAAGGAACCGGACAGTCCGGGCATGATCATGCTGGCCATGGCCAGGGCGCCGCAGACCAGCAGATAGACGGTACCCGCATTCTCCTCTGCGGGGGTCAGCAGCGCGATGCCAACGGCCACCGCCGTTCCCAGCACAAGTCCGAGCAGCGGGCCGGCGCTCCAGCGCCCGACCCGTACGCCGACAAACAGGATCGAGGCCAGTATCAGACCAAAGAAAAAAGCCCAGACCAGGATGGCGTGCCGGTCGAGCAGGTAACTGAGCACCCGTGCCAGCGACAGGATACCGACGACCACGCCACTGGCCAGTACCGCCAGGAAGCCCAGATCGGTAAAGCGCGCAAACTCGGCATAGCGGCCGGCCAGCAGCAGGCGCAGGCTGGCGGGGCCGAACTTCCGGATGCCGTTGATCAGGCGCTCGTAGATGCCGGTGATGAAGGCGATCGTGCCGCCCGAGACGCCCGGGATCACGTTGGCGGCACCCATCGCCACCCCCCTCAGGAAGACGCCGATCAGCCAGGAGGTCTGGGCTTGCATCAGCGTGCCGGTCAGGCGGCGGTGCCGGCGGCCGTTGCGCGCAGGGTCTCGCTGTTGATCGCGGCCACGTAGCCGGCTTCCACCCCGGCCGCCTTCAGGGTTTTCTTCACGATCCCTTCCAGATTGGGCCGCTTGCTCTCCGGACCCTCCCCGGTGCCGAGGCCACCGCCAAACTCGATGCAGCTGCCGATGCCCTGGCTCACTGCGGTGGTCAGACAGCCGACCCAGTTGACGGGATTGAAGAGCTGGAAGAACAGCCGTGTGCGTATGGCCTCCGGCTCCGGATCATGCAGTCCCCCCGTGTAGTTGGAGAGCACGCCGATGCGGGGCGCCGCGAAGGGTGTGCGGTCCAGGTCATCGCGAAACAGGCGGGCGGCGGTGACCATAAAATAAGTATGGAAGGCACCTTCCGTGGCCAGGCGGATCGCACGTTTGCGCGGCATCCGCACCGCCAGGTCCGCGGCCAGCGCATCCAGGTCGGCGTCCCGGCCGCCCACCACGGTCTGCTCCGGCAGGTTGCAGCTCGCCACCTGGCAGTAGTGACGGTCGGCCAGCGGGCGGGCGGTGTCCACGTCAAGGGTCAGCGCGAGCATGCCGCCCTCGCCGTGCTCACCCATCAGTTCCCCCCGCCGGCGCACCAGCCGCAGGGCATCCTCGAAGGCCAGCGCGCCTGCTGCCACCAGCGCGCTGTATTCACCGAGGCTGTGGCCGGCGGCCAGCGCCGGCACCACCTGCCCACCAGACAGTTCCTCGAATACCCGCAGGCAGGCGATCTCGTGCGTGAGCAGTGCGGGCTGGGTGTTGCGGGTCAGGCCGATCTCGTCCGCCGGATCCTCGAAGGACAGCCGGCGCAGGTCGAAGCCCAGCACGTCACTGGCCTGGTCGTAGAGCTGCCGGGCCACCGCAAAGTCCCGGTACAGGTCGCTGCCCATGCCCCGGTACTGTGAACCCTGGCCCGGGAACACATACAACAATTGCCGGTCCGTCATCACCTGTCCTGTGTCAGTTCGAAACGCGGCCAGAGGATACGGATGCGGGCGGCCCACGACAACCTGAGGCCCGTCACCACTCAGGCGTGGTGACGGCGCACCTCTTCACCGATCATCGCGATGCCCCGCCGTACGGTCTCCTCGTCCCGCGCGTAGGTGATCCGCAGGCACTGGTGACGGTGGGGCCACGGATCGGCGGGATCATCCGCCAGCCCCGGAAAGAAATGGTGCCCCGACAGCACCAGCACGCCCCGGGCCTTGAGTCGTGCGTAGAGCTCGGCACTCGTGATGCGCAGCTTCGGCAGCCACAGCCACAGGAAGATGGCCCCTTCGGGCTTGTGGACATGCCACTCGCAGCCGTCCAGCGCCGCCCGCAACCAGGCGACCGCCTGCATGGCACGCTGGCGGTAGAAGGGCGTGATGAACTCCTGCGACAGGCGGACGATTTCGCCACTCGCCACCAGCTCCCGGAGCAGCACCGGGCCGACACTGCCGACGGCCAGGCTGGTCACTGCAGTCATCGCGCCGAGGGCCGCAATCAGGTCCGGCCGGGCCACGATGATGCCGGTGCGCAGGCCCGGCAGGCCCAGCTTTGAGAGGCTGAGGCACACGATCATGTCCTCGTCCCAGACCGGTGATGCCTCACTGAAGACGATGCGCGGAAACGGCAGGCCGTAGGCGTTGTCGAGGATCAGGGGCACTTCCAGTCGCCGGGCAAGGTGGCGCAAGCCCCCGACCTCGTCATCGGTCAGTACATTGCCGGTGGGGTTGGTGGGGCGGGAGGCACAGATCGCGGCAATGGGCACCTTCGGCTCCAGCGCCGAAAAATCCACGCGATATTTGAACTGCTGGTCCGGCAGGAATTCGATGGCCGGACGGCTGGCCACGAACAGGTCGCTGCTGACACCGAGGTCGGCGTAGCCGATGTACTCCGGCGTGAGTGGCAGCAGGATGCGCCCTTCACTGCCATCCGCCCGGGGACCGGCCAGCAGGTTGAAGAGCAGGAAAAAGCCCTGCTGGCTGCCGGCCGTCAGCGCGATATGTTCGGGACCCACGGGCCAGCCGCATTCCCGCTGGAGCAGGCCGGCCAGCGCGCTCCGGAAGGATTGCTCGCCAACCGGATCCGGATAGTCGGCAACCAGGCGCCGGAACTCGCGATCATCGTCCAGTACCTTGTGAAACTGTGCCCGGAAGGCCGCGAGCAGCTGGGGGATGTGGGCCGGATTTCCGCCACCCAGCATCAGCGGCGGGTGCTCGGCGGCCATCGCTGCACCCAGGTCGCTCATCAGTTCCAGCGCACCCGTCTGCCGGGTGAAACGCTCGCCGAAGGCCGAGAGCTTCATGCCTTGCCGTCTTAGCCCTTGCCTTCGTAGCCCAGGATCACCTTGAGCTCCACGAAGTCAGCCAGGCCAAACTCGCCCCACTCGCGGCCGTTGCCGGACTGCTTGAACCCGCCAAAGGGTGCGTTCAACGCCATCGGCGCGCCATTGATGTGCACCATGCCTGCGCGGATCCGGCCTGCTGCCCGGCGGGCCACTACCGGATCGGTTGCGAAGACATAGGCTGCGAGTCCATAGGGCGTGTCGTTGGCAATTCTGAGCGCCTCCTCCTCATCGCTGAACGGCAGCAGCGCAAGCACGGGACCGAAGATTTCCTCACGGGCAATCGTCATGTCGTTGCGGACACCGCCAAAGACGGTGGGACGCACATAGAAGCCCCCGTCGAGTCCGGCCGGGCGACCCGGTCCACCGGCAAGCAGCGTGGCACCTTCGTCGATGCCGATGCCGATCAGGCGCTGGATCCTGTCGTACTGCAACTGGCTCACGACCGGACCGAGCTGCGTACGCTCGTCCCGCGGGTCGCCCACCACCATCTCCTCGGCAAGTTCGCGCGCCAGCACAGCGGCCCGGTCATGCAGCCTGGCCGGCACCAGCATCCGGGTAGGCGCATTGCAGGACTGGCCACTGTTGCTGAAGCAGTCGTCCACGCCCCAGCGCACCGCCGCCTCGAGAATCGCCTCATCCAGGATCACCAGCGGCGACTTGCCGCCCAGTTCCTGGTGGACCCGCTTCACGGTGTCGGCACCGGCCTTGGCCACCGCGACGCCGGCCCGGGTGGAACCGGTGAAGGACACCATGTCGATCTCCGGATGGGTGGCCAGCGCCTGGCCGACGCCGGCACCGTCGCCGTGCACCAGGTTGAAGACGCCGGCCGGCACACCAGCCTCGTGCAGGATCTCGGCAAAGACGGTGGCGGACAGCGGCGCAATCTCGCTGGGCTTGAGCACCATCGTGCAACCGGCTGCCAGCGCCGGGGCCACCTTGCAGGCAATCTGGTTGATGGGCCAGTTCCAGGGCGTGATGAAGCCACACACCCCCACGGGTTCCCGCACCAGCCGCAACCCGGGCCGGTCCTCGGTGAAGGGGAAGTCCGCCAGTACCTCCAGTACCGTGGCCAGATGACCGATGCCGAGCCGGGCCTGCGACCGCTTCGCAAAGGCAAGGGGGGCGCCCATCTCGTCGGATATTGCCGCTGCAACATCGTCGTAGCGGCGGCGGAATACCTCGATGATCCGGCCGATCAGCGCCCGGCGCTCGTCCAGGCTGGTGGCGGCCCAGGCCGGAAACGCGGCCCTGGCAGCCCGGGCCGCGCGGTCGAGGTCGGCGGCACTGCCGAGGGAGATGCGGCCGATCACCTGCTCCGTGGCCGGATTGACCACGGGAAAGTCCCGGCCGTCAAGCGGGGCGACCCACTCGCCCCCGATATAGAATCGGGTCCTGTCGTACATCGGTCTTTACCCTGGTCAGATGACTTGAACGCAGCCCTACTCAGCCCGGAGCACAGCCCGGGCCCCGATCAGGTCATTGTGACCCAAAAGCTGGAGCGGAGCTTCCCCATGGGGGATACCGTGGTCCGCGCCCTGCAGGCGCTGGACCTGACCATCCGCCGGGGCGAGTACGTGGCGATCATGGGCCCGTCCGGGTCGGGCAAGTCCACCCTGATGAACATCATTGGCTGCCTCGACCGCCCCGATGCCGGTGAGTACTGGCTGAACGGCAACCGGGTGTCCGAACTCAACGACTCCCGGCTCGCAGGCCTGCGCAACCGGGAGATCGGCTTCATCTTCCAGACCTTCAACCTGCTGTCCCGGGCCGATGCCCTGCACAACGTGGAACTGCCGCTGATCTATGCGGGCATCCCCCGGCGCGCGCGCCTCGAACGCGCCCGCCTCGCGCTGGAGGAAGTCGGCCTGCAGCACCGCCTGCATCACCGGCCATCGGAACTGTCCGGCGGCCAGCGCCAGCGTGTGGCGGTGGCCCGCGCCCTGGTCACCCGGCCCAGCCTGCTGCTCGCCGACGAACCCACCGGGAACCTTGACTCCGCCACCGCCGTCGAAATCCTTGCCCTGTTTGCCCACCTGCACGCGGCGGGCAATACCATCGTGCTGGTGACCCACGATGCAGACGTGGCGGCCAACGCGGAGCGTACCGTCCGGCTGCTGGACGGACGCATCGAATCGGATACACGCCATCCCCGGAAAGGTAGTGAATGAAGATCAAGACCCTGGCGCTACCCGCGCCGGCAGCCGTGCTCGCCCTCGTGCTGACGGCCGGGCTCGCCGGCTGCGACCAAGGCGGCTCCAAGGGGCCGGCCATCTACCAGACAGCCCCGGTGGGCAAGCGGGATATCCGCGTGGCCGTCGAGGCCACCGGACAGATCGAGCCCGCCATCACCGTCGAACTCAAATCCAAGGCCTCCGGACAGATCCTGAAGATCCAGGGGGAAACGGGCCAGGTTGTGACAGCCGGCACGCTGCTGGTGCAGATCGACAAGCGCACGCCCCAGAACGCGCTGGCGCAGGCCGTGGCCCAGCTTGAGGCGGCCCGGGCCCGGCGCTCGATCGCCGAGGCCCAGGCGCGCCGCGCGGCGGCCCTGCTGGAAGAGCGGATCCTCAACGAGGTGGACTTCGAGCAGGCCCAGCTGGAGCTCGCCAACTCGAAGGCCGAGGTCGTGCGCTCCCAGGTGGCGGTCGAAACTGCCCGGATTCAGCTTGACGATACCGACCTGCGGGCACCCACCACCGGCACGATCATCGAGAAGCTGGTCGAGGAAGGCCAGGTGATCTCCTCGCCAACCATGGATGTCGGCGGCGGCACGCTGCTGCTCAAGATGGCCGACCTGACCACCGTCCAGGTCCGCACGCTGGTGGATGAAACTGATATCGGCAAGATTACCCCCGGGCAGGAGGCCACGGTCACGGTGACCGCCTTTCCGAACCAGCCCTTCCGCGGCAAGGTGCAGAAGATCGAACCCCAGGCCCTGGCCGAGCAGACCGTCACCACCTTTGCCGTGCGGGTGATGCTGGACAACGAGGCGGGCCTGCTGAAGCCCGGCATGAATGCCGAGGTTGCCGTGCTGGTGACCGAGCGCAACAACGTGCTGGCCGTACCCACCGGAGCCCTGCGCACCAACCGGGACCTGGCGACGTCGGCGGCGCTGGTGGGACTCGACGAGGCGACTGCCCGGGCCCAGTTGCAGGCCAACGCCCTGCCCGCAACCGCGAGCCGCGGCGCGGGTTCCGGGTCGGCCGACGCCACTTATGAATTCGGCAACCGCTACTGGGTGTTCGCACTGCGGGCGGGGAAGCCCGTGGCAGTGGAAGTGGCCACCGGCGTCACCGACCTGGACTACAGCGAGGTGCTTGGTGGCCTGAACGACGGCGACGAGGTCTTCCTGCTGCCCAGCTCCGGGCTTGTCGAGAACCAGCAGCGCTTCCAGCAGCAGATGCGCCAGTTCACCGGCATGCCTGGCATGGGCGGCAGCGGCAGCCGGTCGCAGGGGAACTGAGCCATGCTGGTCCTCGAGATGGTGATGGTCGCCCTCCAGTCGGTGCGGGCCAACCTGTTCCGGGCCTTTCTCACCATGCTCGGCATCATCATTGGCGTGGCCTCGGTGATCACGATGATCGCCATCGGCTCCGGCGCCAAGGCAGCCGTGGACCAGCAGATCGATGACCTGGGTGCGAGCCTGCTGAACATCCGGTCGGGCAGCTTCATGCGCATGGGCGTCGCCCAGACCGGCAACGCCCTGACAATGCGGGACGCCGAGGCCATCGCCCGGGATGCTCCATCGGTCGTGGCAGTCGTCCCGGAGCTGGTGGGCCAGCTGCAGGTCAAGCTGGGAGCGAAGAACGAGAACCTGCGGATCATCGGTGCAACGCCGAACTTTGCCGACGTGCAGGGCTACCAGCTTACGTCCGGACGGATGTTCACCCGGGCCGAGGACGCCAACCGCCGGCCGGTGGCCGTGCTGGGCGCCGCAGTGGCCGGCAAGCTTGGCAGCAGCGAAGCCGCGATCCGGGACCAGACCATCTATATCAACGGCATTCCGTTCGCGGTCGCCGGCGTGTTCGCGGAGAAGGGCTCCACGGGCTTTCGCAACGTGGATGACCAGGTCTGGATCCCGTTCAACACCGCACGTTTCCGCATCTTCGGCACCGACCGGCTGGACTCGATCAGCGCCCAGACAGCGCCGGGCAGCAGCATGGAGCGGGCCATCGTCGATATCGAGCGGGTCTTGCGCCGCGAACACCAGATCCTGCCTGGCCGGAACAACGACTTCAGCATCTCCGATCCCCGCCAGTTCCTGAATGTGCGTGAGGCGGCCGCCAACATCTTCGCAATCCTGCTGGCGGGAATCGCCAGCATCAGCCTGGTCGTGGGCGGCATCGGCATCATGAACATCATGCTGGTCACCGTCACCGAACGGACGCGCGAGATCGGGATCCGCAAGGCGCTCGGCGCGAGTGGTACCAACATCATGGTGCAGTTCGTGGTCGAGGCGATGGTGCTGTGCCTGCTCGGCGGCGCGATCGGCATTGCGCTCGGCGCCGGCGTCACGGCGCTCATTGCCCGCTTCGCCGGCTGGAGCATGGCGATCTCGCCGACCGCGGTTGCCCTGGCCTTCGGCTTCAGTGCGCTGGTGGGGCTGTTCTTCGGCATCTGGCCGGCGCGCAAGGCGGCGAAGCTCGACCCCATCGTTGCCCTGCGCTACGACTAGCCCGCATCAGGCAGCGCGAGACCGATCGCCGCCGTGAGCTGCGACAGGTCGTCGGCCCCGATCACATAGGGCGGCATCAGGTAGAGCAGCCGCCCGAAGGGCCGGATCCAGACGCCCGCGTCGACGAAACGCCTCTGGACTGCGGCCACATCCACCGGCTCCCGGGTCTCGACCACGCCAATCGCGCCGAGGACGCGCACATCGGCGACAGCCGGGTGGTCACGGTAGACCGCAAGTTCCCGGCGCAGCTGGGTCTCGATCGCGGTGATGCGCGCCTGCCAGGGCCCGGCCAGCAGCAGTGCCACGCTCCGCGCCGCCACCGCAGTCGCCAGCGGATTGGCCATGAAGGTGGGACCGTGCATCAGCACGCCACCATCGGCCGAGATGCCCGCCGCGACCTCGCGGGTGGCGAGCGTCGCGGCCAGGCTCAGGTAGCCACCGGTGAGCGCCTTGCCGAGGCACAGGATGTCGGGCGCGACGCCGGCATGCTCGCAGGCGAAGAGGCGGCCGGTGCGGCCGAAGCCGGTCGCGATTTCGTCCAGGATCAGCAGCACGCCGTGATGCCGGCAGAGCGCCGCCGCCTCACGCAGCCAGTCAGCCGAGTAGAACCACATGCCGCCCGCGCCCTGCACGATGGGCTCGAGGATCACGGCCGCGATGCTGTCCTGCTGGCTGTCGAGCAGTGCGCTGAACCCCGCCAGGTCGCCGGGTTCCAGCGCCTCCCCGAAACGCGGTCGTGGGCGGGGCGCGAACAGCTGGGGCGTGAGCACGCCCTCGAACAGCCGGTGCATGCCGTTGACCGGGTCACAGACCGACATGGCACCGAACGTGTCGCCGTGATAGCCGCCGCGAACGGTAAGCAGGCGGTTGCGCCGGGGTTCGCCCCGCCCCTGCCAGTACTGCAGGGCCATCTTGATGGCCACCTCGACCGCCACGGAGCCCGAATCCGCAAAGAAGACATGCTGGAGCGGCTCCGGCGTGAGCGCCACCAGCTGCTCACCGAGGGCGACGGCCGGGTCGTGGGTGAGTCCGCCGAACATCACGTGGGCGGTGCGCTCCAGCTGCTGGCGGATGGCCTCGTTCAGTTCGGGATGGTTGTAGCCATGGATCACGCACCACCAGGACGACATGCCATCGATGAGTTCGCGGCCGTCGGTGAGCCGCAGCCGCACACCGGCCGCCGAGGCCACGGGCCAGGCCGGCAGCGGCGCCGTCGCCGACGTGTACGGGTGCCACAGGTGGTCGCGGTCAAACTCGAGCATGTCAGCCACCAAAGAGACTCGTGCCATCCAGCCAGGTATTGGCAGCCGCCGGGGTGCCGCCGCCGGCCAGAAACGGAATCGTGCCGAGTCGCAGGGCCGGCAGGCGCTCTTCCAGGCAGCCGATGTTCTCTTCGAGCGCCTCCATGCCCGGCGTCAGGACATTCGCCACCCAGCCGGCCAGCGGCAGGCCGGCGGCGCGGATCGCAGCACAGCTCAGCAGCGCATGATTCAGACAACCGAGCCGCATCCCGACCACCAGCACCACCGGATAACCCAGCCCGGTCGCGAGATCGGCCATGGTCTCGGTGGCATTGAGCGGCACCAGCCAGCCACCGGCACCCTCGACCACGATGGCCTCGTGGCCGCGACCTTCGGCTGCCTGCACGTGCCGGATGAGATCGGCCGCGCGCAGTTGCAGGCCCAAGTCCGCGGCGGCCAGGTGCGGGGCGATGGCCGGCGCCAGCGCCACCGGGTTGACGAGTCCGTAGTCCGGCGCGCCGTCTGACAGTTCGGCCAGCAACAGTGCGTCGTCGTTGACCAGCCGGTCGAAGGCCAGGTGGCAGCCGGCGGCCACCGGTTTCAGGCCCAGTGCGCGCAGACCATGCGCACGGGCATTCAGCAGCAGCGCGCCAGCGACCAGGGTCTTGCCCACCCCGGTGTCCGTGCCGG
Source organism: uncultured Chromatiaceae bacterium (assembly GCA_964407855.1). Classification (GTDB taxonomy): domain Bacteria; phylum Pseudomonadota; class Gammaproteobacteria; order Steroidobacterales; genus SHZI01. The sequence goes on along the minus strand of CAYOXI010000002.1, from coordinate 19,978 downwards.
TGACAAAGAAGCGGCGGGGCATCACGACGCCGCGTCCGCAAAGGCGGCCAGCAGCTGGTCCACATCGGCCTCCTCGTGGGCTGCCGACAGCGTCACCCGCAGCCGGGCCGTTCCGGCCGGCACGGTGGGCGGGCGGATCGCGGGCACCAGTATCCCGCGGCTCTCAATTGCCTTGCTCAGTGCCAGCGCCGCCGCCGACTCCCCGAGGATCACCGGCTGGATCGGTGTGGTCGACGGCAGCAGGCGCAGGCCCAGCTGCAGGGCACCGGCCCGGAAACGCGCGATCAGCACCTGCAGCTTTGCCCGCCGCCAGTCCTCCGTGCGGGCGAGGTGCAGGCTGGTCAGCGTCGCGACCGCCAGCGCCGGCGGCATGGCCGTGCTGTAGATGTAGGTCCGCGCCCGCTGCACCAGGGTCTCGATCAGGTCATCGCTGCCGGCGACGAAGGCACCCGCGGTGCCGAAGGCCTTGCCGAGCGTCCCCACCAGCACCGGCACCTCCGCCACGCCGTGCACCGCCGGGTCGACAACGCCGCAGCCGCCCGGACCATGCACACCACAGCCGTGAGCGTCGTCGATCATCAGCCAGGCAGCATGTTGGCGGGCCGTTGCCACCAGTTCCGGCAGCGGACAGAGGTCACCATCCATGCTGAAGGTGCCATCGCTGACGATCAGCCGGCGGCCAGGGGTGTCGCCGCCCGCCGCGAGTCGCGCCTCCAGGTCGGCGGTGTCCCCGTGGGCATACCAGTGAAACGCGGCCCGCGAGAGCCAGCCACCGTCCAGCAGGGAGGCATGGTTCAGCCGGTCCTGCCAGACCTGGTCCCGGGCACCGAGCAGCGCCTTGATCGTGCCCAGGTTGGCGGCATAGCCGCTGCCGAAGAGCAGGGTCCGTGGCCGGCCGGTGAAATCGGCGAGGGCCTCCTCCAGTTCCTCGTGGGCCGCGGTATGGCCGCTGACCAGGTGGGAGGCACCGCTGCCAACGCCCCAGCGCTCCAGTCCCTGCCGACAGGCAGCCCTGACCCGCTCGTCGGCGGCCAGTCCGAGGTAGTCGTTGCTGGCAAAGTTCAGAAAGCTGCGGTCATCGATGCGGATTTTCCGGCCAGCCGGGCTCTCCACCACCCGGCGTCGGCGGTAAAGCTGCCGCCTGGCGAGTGCGTCCAGGGTGGTCGGGAGGTCGTCGAAAGCTGCCAAGTGGGGTCGCCGTGGCTACACTGCAGGCTTGCGCAACGAAGTTTAGCCTGATTCGCCCGGACGCTCCGGCGCGCGGGCATGAACCCACTTTCCCGCCGCCAGGTAGGCGGTTAGGCTGTCCCGATGCCGGTGCAACTCCTCTTCCCGACTTCGCTCTACACGGCGCGGCTCCGCCACACGGGGTGGCAGTCCCTCAACCGGGAACTGCGCCGGGAGTGCCGCCAGGTACGGGAACAGGATGCGGCGGGGCGCCGCTGGTCAGCGCGCAATTTCCCCCGGGGCTACACCTCCTATGGCTCCCTGTGCCAGATGCACCAGATGTCATCCACCTTCCGGACCCTGGAACTGAAACTGCGGCGGCATGTCCGGGCCTTCGCCCGGGCGCTGGCCCTCGACCTTACCGACCGGGAACTCCAGATGACGGACTGCTGGATCAACATCCTGGAGCAGTACGGCACCCACGGCTCGCACCTCCACCCCCATGCGACGCTGAGCGGCACTTACTACGTGCACACGCCCCGGGGTTGCCCCGGCCTCAAGCTTGAGGACCCCCGACTGGACCGTTTCATGGCGGCGCCACCGCGGCGGGCAACGGCCGGCAGAACCCATCAGACCTGGGTAACGGTCCCGGCAGAGCCGGCTAGCCTGGTGCTCTTCGAAAGCTGGCTGCGGCACGAAGTGCCCCCGAACCGGGTGGCCGGCGAGCGGATCAGCATCAGCTTCAACTACAACTGGTTCTAGCCCGGTTGACCGGCACGGCCGCCGCGGCCCCCCTTTCATATCCAGTACCATGGGCCGCCTGGTCTGAGTCGGAGTTCCACATGGCGTATACAGGCAACATCATCTTCCGCACGACCAGCCGGGTACTGCAGTTCCCCGTGCAGTCCTTTCACTGGAGCGTCAGCAACCCGGGCAGCGCAGACGGCGCCGGACCCGGCCCGTTGCTGCAGGATTTCTCCTTCGTCAAGCAGGCCGACGACGCATCGCCCCAGCTGCTGCTGCTGTGCTGCAATGGGGAGCTGCTGGGTGAGGTGCTGTTTACCGTGCAGGGCTCCGCGGCCCGGCGGGGCCCCACACTGCGCTATACCTTCAGGAATGCCCGCGTCTCCGGATTCCGGCCCGGCGGCAGCCCGGAGTCCGGGGATCAGCTCCCGCTGGAGGAAGTCTCGCTGCGCTTCGAGCAATGCGAACTCGACTACTGGGTCGGTGAGGCCGGCCCGGACACGCCGGCGGGCGATGCCCATGCGGGCTGGCATATCGGGCGGAATGCACCTGCATGACCGACGCCCGTGCGAGGCTGGCTGAGGCAGCCACCAACGACGACCTTGACGGAAAACTCCGCTGACTGGCCTCGTACTGGTCACGGTCTAGAAATACGCCAGCGGATCCCGGCCAAAGAACCAGCGATGGCCGCCGGCCAGCAGCACAGCAGCGGCAATCAGTCCCGCCAGGGCGCCAGCCAGTGTGCGGAGGTCCGCCGGGAACCGCGCGCGACCGGCGAGGACAGCGCCGAAGGGCAGGAAGGAGGTCGGCGCCGCCAGCGCCTGCCAGCGCTCCATCCCCAGGGCCACCTGCTTCCGGCTGTCGAGGATCAGCATGCCCACCATGGCGAACGCGCCGAGGCCGCCGAACAGGATGAGGGCGGCGAGGTGTCCGTTGGCGGGCAGGTGGGCGAATCCCCACAGCGCGAGGCCCCACAGGATCGGATGCCGCGTGATGGCGACCGGTCCGGGCTGGCCGGGGTCGTAGGGCCGGCTCACCAGATTCACCGACAGCGCATTGGGCGCCAGCGCGCTGGCGCCGAGCAGCGCCAGTGCGACGGGGACCAGCACCAGTGTGAAGCCATGGGCCACCGGCCCGGCGAACCACAGGGGGATGAAGGGGGCGCGCGGCAGTTCCCGCAGGAGCCAGGTGAAGAGCAGCAGGGACAGCAGCGAATAGGCGGCAAGGTAGCCCCCGGAACCCAGGCGTTGCCGGAGTGGCTGACGCACCGCGGGCAGCGCAGGCACTGCGTGCGCCACCAGGAAGATCGCGAAGACGGCCAGGAAGCGCACCATGATGGCGGGAGGATAGCCCCCGCAGGCGCCGGGCGTCCCGCGGAGTTTTACGCGTCCGTGTCCGGCGGCGCGGCCGGACCCGTGCTGAACACCCGGCCAAAATACTCGGTGAGGTCGCGGTTGACCTCCGCCCGGACCTGGGGCTCGATGCCTGACAGCGTGCGGGCCAGCTGCTTCTTGAACTCCAGCTGCATCTGCCGGCTGATCTGGATGCGCTGGGCCTGGGGCGAGCCGGCCCCGTGCATCGACTCGGTGAGGTACCCCACGGCGTTGCGCCCAAGGGTCATGTTCTCGATCAGGCGGAGGATCCGCAGCCGGTCTTCCGTGGGGATATCCGCACGCCCCTGCAGGTACTTGCGCAGCAGCGGCCCCGCCTCCGGGTGCTTCAGGTCCTGCTCCGACGGCAGTGTCACCATGAGGCCGCCGGCCAGGTCCTGGGCCAGGCGGCTGATCTCGTAGGGGAAGCGCGTGACGTGGTGCTTGCACACGTTGGCCAGCATGTCGTCGTTGAGGTAAACCCCGGACTTCATCGGCACCGCCTGGTAGCTGGAGGCGATGCCGGTGGAATAGATGGTCTCGTTCAGGTGGGTCATCTCTACCAGCTTGTCGCGGATGTGGGAGGCCTTCTCCACGCCGTTGTAGTCGGCGATCGCGGCCGACGCGCCAATCAGCACATCGCCGACGCCGGATTTGCAGACGTAGCTCCGCCGGTGATAGCAGGTGAAGCGCTCGACCAGCATCGCGGCAAAGTCGTGCTCACCGTCCATGAAGACCAGATGGTTGGGGATGAAGACATCCTCGAAGATGATCATCGCCTCCTGGCCGCCGAACTGCTTGTTGCCGGGATCGATGTCACCGCCCTCCATGCTGCGGGTATCGCAGCTCTGGCGGCCGTAGATGTAGGTGATGCCCGGCGCGTCCACCGGCACCGCACCGACGATGGCGTAGTCCCGGTCCTCGGGTCCGAGCCGCAGCGTCGGCATCACGAGCAGCCAGTGCGCGTTGAGGCAGCCGGTCTGGTGGGCTTTCGCACCGCGAATGTAGACGCCCTCTGCCGTCCGCCGGCTCACGCGCACGAACAGGTCCGCATCCGCCTGCTGGTGAGGCGCCTTTGAGCGGTCACCCTTCACATCCGTCATCGCGCCGCCGATGACATAGCCGCGCCGCTGCATGTCGGTGACGAAGCTGATGAAGCGCTGGTGGTAACCGGTGTCGTGGGCCGCATCGATCTCGAAGCTGACGGAGTGCAGGGCGTTGATCGCATCCATGCCCACACAGCGCTGGAAGCAGGTGCCCGTGAGCTGGCCGAGGCGTCGCTGCATCTTGTTCTGCAATACCAGGTCCTGCGCGCTGCCGGCGATGTGCAGGAAACGGTTGATGCGCTCGCCGGTGTAAGGTGACAGCGCGGTTCCCAGTTCCGGATCGCGGACGGCCAGGTCGTAGGTTTCGGCAACGGCATTGATCGAGGGCCGGATCATCGGGTGATCCAGGGGCTCGTCCACCAGTTCGCCGAACAGGAAAACCCGCAGGTCGCGACCGCGCAGACTGGCCAGGTAGTCAGCACCGGTGCGGATCGGGGGCAGGGCTGAGGATATGGTCTGAGCTTTAGCTGACAAGTTGTTGATCTCCTGGGATTTTCATGGCCGACTGACCGGCAGTCGTAGGCGCCATCTGCGGTACTCTAGCACCAAGGTCCCCCGACCCGGACCGGCCCGTTACACTGACGCGCCCACAGCAGGAACGCAGATGACCGAGCAGCGCTGTTACATGATCGTCCTCGCGGATCTCAGCGACCGGGAGCGCTTCCTGGCCGGCTACGCCCGGGAAGTACCACCACTGGTGGCCCGCTTTGGCGGCCGCTACGTGCTGCGCGGTGCCGGCGGCAGCTTCCTGGAAGGTGCCTGGTGCGAAGCGCCGAGTGCACTGGTGTCGGAATGGCCGAGCCGGGCCGATGCGATGCGCTTCTGGAATTCGCCGGAGTACGCCGAACTCAAGCAGCTGCGCGATGGCACGGGCAATTTCCAGGTGCTGCTGATCGATGCGCCCCCGATCGGGGCCGCAGACTGAGTCTGGCACAATAGTGCCGAATCCTTTTCCTCGCAGGGCATCCACACCATGACTGACAGTCCCGAGCCCCTTGTCCGTGCCGATGGCACCTATCCCACCGTCGCGCTGCGCCAGGACGCCATCATGGCCACCGTGGTCCAGACCCGCGTACAGGGCGTGAACGGTGCGAATTCCGGACCGGACATCCAGCGCAACCTGAAGTACTTCCTGGAGTGCATCGACATCGCGCAGGGCTTCGGCCCGCCGAGCCAGCTGCTGCTGTTTCATGAGTTTCCGATCACCGGTTTCTCCGAGTGGACCCGGGACCAGCACTACAACCTGTCTCTGGAGGTTGGCGGACCGGAGATCGCCGCCGTGGTGGCGAAGGCGCAGAAGTACAGGTGCTACATCGTCTTCGGCACCTATGCCAAGGATCCGGTGAACTGGCCCGGCCACATCCTGCACCTGATGGTGATGGCCAAGCCGGATGGCACGGTCGCCACGCACTGGAAGCAGCGCAACGTGCGCGGCATGTTCCCCGGCTCCGAGCAGTACACCTCGGTGATCTACGACGTCTACGACCGCTTCGTGGAGATGTACGGACTGGACGCGGTGATCCCGGTCGAGCGCACCGATATCGGCAACATCGGCATGTCGGCCGTGCAGTTCGAGCCCGAGCTGTTCCGCTGCATGGCCTTCAAGGGGGCGGAGATCATCTGCCGGGTGGCCACCGGCGGCTTCGAATTCGACGACATGCGCATGACCTCCTACCACAACAGCCTCTACACGCTGATCGCCAACAACTCGGTGAGCACCGGCGAGCGCAACCCCGGCTTCTTCGAGGATGCCAACTATGGCGGACCCGGGCGCTCGGCCATCTTCGGGCCCCGCGGCGTCGAGCTGTGCAAGGCCGGCCCCTTCGAGTGCAAGGAGAGCGCGATGATCCCCATTGCCGCCTTCCGGGCCAAACACCGGATCCCCGACCTGCACCTGCATCTCTACCGGCCGGTGCTGGACCAGTACCGGGAGCGCTATGCGCCCGGTGGCTACCTGGAATACCTGCCGAAGGACAAGCGGGATGCCTACCGGCACTTCCAGGAACGGGCGAAGTGGGTGCACTACTGGTGAAGCTGCTCGGCAGCTCGGGCCTGCAGGTCTCCGCGGTCGGCCTCGGCTGCATGAACTTCGGCACGATCTGCGATCAGGCGACCACCGACGCGGTCGTTGCCGCCGCGCTGGACAGCGGTGTCACCCTGTTTGACGTCGCCGACATCTACGGCGGCGCACCGGGGCGCGCCGAGCTGATGCTCGGCAAGGCGCTGGGCGCCCGGCGCGGCGACGTCATCGTGGCCACCAAGTTTGGCGCCAGGGTCGGTGGCGGGGGTGGCGCAGCGGAGACCGGCGGCAGTCGCAGCTATATCACCCGGGCCGTCGAGGCGAGCCTCGGCCATCTCGGCACCGACTACATCGACCTCTATCAGCACCATTTTCCCGACGCCGGCACGCCGCTCGAGGAAACGCTGCGGGCGCTGGATGACCTGGTGCGCGCCGGCAAGCTGCGCTACGTGGGCTGCTCCAACTACACGGGCGCCCAACTGTCGCAGTCGCTGGCCATCAGTAGCGCCGGGGGACTCGCCCCGTTGGTCGCCGCCCAGAACCGCTACAGCCTGCTCACCAGGGACATCGAGGCCGACCTGATCCCGGTCTGCCTGGCGCACAACGTGGGCCTGCTGCCCTACTTCCCGCTGGAGAGCGGCCTGCTGTCCGGCAAATACCGCCCCGGTGAACCGCTGCCCGAGGGCTCGCGCTTTGCCCGCTGGCGCGGCGGTGGCAGCTTTGCCTCCGCCGACCGCCATGCCGCGGTCGGGCGGCTCGCCACACTCGGCCGCGAACGGGGACGTAGTGTGCTGGAGCTCGCCATCGGCTGGCTGGCAGCCCAGCCGGCCGTCGCCAGCGTGATTGCCGGCGTCACCACGCCGGCGCAACTCCGGCAGAACGTGGCCGCCGGGGCGTGGTTGCCCGACCCGGCAACGCTGATGGCCATCGAGGCAGCCGCTGGCGGCACAGGCTGATGGCCGGCCAGGGCGTGGACCACCACCAGCTCAGCAACCGCATCCTGCTGGCACTGGTGCTGGGCCTCGCCTTCGGCGTGCTGCTCAATCTCACCGTAGCCGACCAGCCCTGGGCCAGGACCTGGCTGCTCCAGGGCCTGTTCAAGGTGGTGGGCGAGGGTTTCATCCGCTTCCTCAGCATGCTGGTCGTGCCCATCGTCTTTGTCTCGCTGATCACCGGCGTGAGCTCGCTGAGTGACCCGAAGACCCTCGGCCGGGTGGGCGGCAAGGCCATCGGGCTGTACCTGCTCACCACCGGCATCGCGATCACGCTGGCGCTGACGGCCGCCGTCATCGTCCAGCCGGGCAGCGGCGCCAACCCGGCCGCCACCGTGGCGCGCGAGATCCTGCCGGCACCGCCCTTCACGCAGGTGCTGCTCGAGATGATCCCCCGCAACCCGGTGGAGGCGATGGCCCAGGGCGCAATGCTGCCGGTGATTGTCTTCGCGATCCTGCTGGGTCTTGCCATGTCACTCGCCGGGGAACCGGGCCGGCGGGTGGCGGCCTTCTTCAGCGACTTCAACGAGGTGGTGATGCGCCTGGTGGGCCTGGTGATGCTCATCGCGCCCTTCGGGGTCTTCGCGCTGGTAGCGAACCTCGGTGCCACGACCGGCCTGTCGACGTTTGCAGGCGTGGCCAAATACGTGCTGCTGGTGCTCGTCATGCTGGCGGTACACGGCGCCCTGGTCTATCCGCTGATCCTCCGGCTGTTCACGGGTCTCAGTCCGGTGACCTTCTACCGGCAGATCCGCGACATCCTCACCTTTGCCTTTTCCACGGCCTCCTCCGGCGCCACGATCCCGGTGACGCTGCGGGTGGTGCAGGAACGCCTCGGCGTCAGCAACCGGGTGTCGTCCTTCACCGTGCCGCTGGGTGCCACGATCAACATGGATGGCACGGCGATCATGCAGGGCATCGCCACCGGCTTCATCGCCCAGTACTACGGGGTCGACCTGTCACTCGCCCAGTACCTGATGGTCGTGGCGCTGGTGATCATGGCCTCGGTGGGCACGGCTGGCGTGCCTGGCGTCGGGCTCGTGCTGCTGGCCGGCGTCCTGGCCCAGGTCGGCCTGCCCGTCGAAGGCATCGCGCTGATCCTCGGCGTGGACCGCATCCTCGACATGACGCGCACCGCGGTGAATGTCACCGGCGATGCCATCGTCACCACCATCGTCGCCCGCTCCGAGGGCGAGCTGGACGAGGCGGTGTTCAACGACCTGCGGTGAGGATCTGATCCGGATGCTCGTGGCCGGTGCAGGCGCGGGTCAGGTGGGCCACGAGAGGCCGTCTCCGACCCCCACCGGCCAGGTCATTGCGGCCCAATCGGCGCTCCCGTACCCTTCCCTTTGGCCCGACCGCAGTTCCGGACGACGGCACAAGGAGCCTGCCCATGAGCACCGCCAAGGAAGCCGCCCGTCAGATCATCGACCGCCTGCCCGAGCAGGCCACCTGGGATGAGCTGATGTACGAGCTGTACGTCAAGCAGAAACTCGAGGCTGGCCTCGCCGACGTGCGCGCCGGGCGCACCCTTTCCCACGAGGACGTCAAGGCGGACCTGCTCGGCGACGATGCGGATTAGCTGGTCGCAGGCGGCGCGCCGCGATCTGCGGGGACTCAAGAGCTACATTGCCGGGGATTCGCCATTCTACGCACGGCAGTTCTGCGAACGCCTCGTCGCCGCCGTCGAACAACTCGCAGAACATCCGCGCATGGGCCGGCCCGTGCCGGAGGCGGTCGGTGCACCAGACGAGGTACGCGAGCTGATCTTCCGCGACTACCGCATCCTCTATCTGGTCGAGACCGACACGGTGCATCTCCTCGCAGTCATTCACGGCGCGCGGGACCTGCAGGGCATCGAGACGAAGCCTTGGCAATGAGCACCCTCGAACTCATCCTTCGGTGGTTGCAGAGCTTCCCTAGCCCCCCTGCTCCTCCGCGGCCCGGCGGAAGGGCTTCAGCGCAAACCAGAGGGCGAGCGCCCCGATCGGCACGCTGATGCAGTTGACCAGCGCGATGGACTTGCCGACTGCCGTCGGCACGCCGAACACCGCATCAGTGATGTAGCCCACCGCCGTCGGGCCGACGCCCGCCGTGACCAGGTTCAGCACCAGCATCCAGGTGGCCGAAATCTGCGCCCGCATCTGGTTGGGCGCCACCAACTGCAGCGCGGCCGGCGCCATCGCCATGGACAGGCTGGCGAAGAAGATGAAGGGGAAGAACAGCGCGATCGCGAGCGTCGCGTTGTCCGTCGTGGTCGAGATGGCAGAGAGCGGCAGCAGGCCGATGGCCGCAATCAGCGCCACCCGCAGCGGCGCATCCCGGTAGCCCCTGCGGTGCAGCGCGTCCGCCAGCCAGCCGCCGGCATACACGCCGAGCGGTGACAGCACGATGAGGATGCCGCCGAGGCGCAGCGCCGCCTCGGGCGGCGTGAAGAGCAGCACGCGGGTGAAGTAGGAGAAGGCCCAGGTGACGATCGTGGTCATCGGCACCGCGAGCAACGCGAAGCCGATGAAGTGCAGCACGAAGACGCGCCAGCGCTCGAAGGCGTAGCGCACCACCTCGCCCAGCGGGATGCCGGCACTCTGGGTGGCCAGCACGCCGCGCCGGATGGGCTCCTTCACGGTGAACATCAGCAGCGCCACCAGGATGCCCGGCAGACCGACGATGAAGAACACGGCCTGCCACGGTCGCACCACACCGACCAGCGGCAGGCTGAGTTCCGGCGCCTTCGTCACCGCCTGGATCACGAGGCCGCCCAGCAGAAACGAGAGCCCCGCCCCGAAGAAGGCGCCGGCCTGGTAGACGCCGATCGCGCGGCCGAGCTGTTCACGCGGAAAGTAGTCCGCGATCATCGAGTAGGCGGCCGGCGACAGCGCGGCTTCGCCTACGCCCACACCCACCCGGGCGAGAAACAGCTCGAGGAAGTTCCGGGCCAGGCCGCAGACGGCGGTCATCAGGCTCCAGAGGAAGATGCCGACGCCGATGATCGCCCGGCGGCTGTAGCGGTCGGCCATGCGGCCGATGGGCAGGCCCACCGCGGCGTAGAAGACGGCAAAGGCCAGGCCCTGCAGCCAGCCGAGCTGGGTGTCGGACAACCCCAGATCCTGCTTGAGCGGGTCCACCAGCATCGCGATGATGATCCGGTCGATGAAGGACAGGATGAAGGCGACGACCAGGATGACCACCGCATACCAGGCGATCGCGGGCCTGGGCCACGGTTCGGCAGCCGGCGTCGTCACGGCGCCAGTGGCGGACACTGGATTCTGCATGGGACTCCCCCCGACAACGCCGGCAGGATAGCAGCCGGCGGGCTCAGGCCAAGCCGCCACCCCCGGCGCTCACGGCCAGCCACCAGCAGGCGGCTACGATGAGGACGGCGGCGGTGCCTGTCGACCGCTGCAGGACCGGAGACGCCAGCCACTCGGGCTGGCGGCTGGTGAAGGCGGCACCGGCCAGCAGGCCGGCAGCAAAACCTGTGAGGTGAGCCACCACGTCGGTGCGCTCGTCGCCGGTGCCGATGAAGGCCAGCAGGGCCACGCCGCCGATCAGCGGCGCGTAGCGCCGGGCCCAGCTGCCGGAGCGCTGGCCGTGGAAACGCCAGGTGAGTGCGGCCACCAGGCCCAGTGCCGCGAACACGGCTGTCGAGGCGCCAATCGCGCGGTGGGATGGCGGCAGCAGCATCACATCCAGCGCATTGCCCAGCGCGGCGGCCCAGAGGATCGTGGCCCAGGCGACGCCGGAACCCAGGTACTGGCCGGCAAAGACACCGAAGAAGGCGCCGAAGAGTAAATTCGCGAGCAGATGTCCGGCGTCCCCGTGCAGCGTGAGTGCCGTGATGACCCGCCACCACTCCCCGCCCCGCACGGCGCTGCCGCTCAGGGTGCCCACCCCCAGCCAGTCAATACCGAAGGCCAGCTGACGCTCGAGCAGAAACACGGCAGTAATCAGCAGGCCGTAACCCAGCACCCCCGGCAGGCCCGAGCTGTAGAGACGCAGTGGCGCTGCAGCGGGCCGCCGCCGGTTCTCCGCCCGGTACTGGGCCAGCTCCGCGCTGGCCCTCGGCGCCTCGCCGGGTGGCACCAGCAGCAGGGCTCCGTGGCGCGGCCCGTCGGCGATCAGGTTGGGAATGCCCAGCGCATCAAGCACCAGCGCGTGGTCCTGGCACTCCCAGCGTCGCCGGAACTCGGCGATGACCACCCAGCCGGCGGTGTCCTGCATGCCGGTGATCCGGACCGTCAGGGCCCGGCGGGATTCTTGATGTAGGCCGCGATCTCTGCCAGATCGGCCGGCGGAAGCCAGGAGAAACCGGGCATCGGCCGCCCGGAGATGGAGGCGGGATCCGTGGCCTGGCGCCCGACCTTGAGGAATTCCACCAGCTGCGCCACCGAACGATCATCCACAAACGGGCTGCCAACCAGCGGCCCCCCGAGGCCTTCGACGCCTTTGAGGTCGACGCCGTGGCAGGCCAGGCAGCTTTCCTCGTACAGCGCGTTGGCCGGCAGCCCGGCGGCCACCATCCCGGCACCCAGCGTCGCGCCTGAGACAAAGATCAAGCGCGCCATCAGCGCCGCGAATCTGCCCACGGTCAGAGGTCCTCTTTAATCGTGCCAGCGGCGACCACGGTGCCGCGCTGCCACTCCAGGTCGGCCACCACGAAGTCCCGGACGGCTGCCACCACCCGGGCATACAGCGAGCCGGCCGCCACCTGCATCACATTGTCTGCCAGTGGCGGCAACCAGCGGTCCAGGTGCCGCTCGGTGAAGTCCAGCTGCGCGAGCTGGTACGACAGCGCATCCGCATCGGCGCCGTCGCTCGCGCTGCAGGACTCGCGGTAGCAGAGGTAGTGCATGAATTCGAGTTCGACGGAGAGGTGGTCCGGTTGCCAGGCGAACTTCTGGTCCAGCACATAGCCGAAGTAGTCGTAAAAGCGGACGACCTCCTCGCGGACGCCCGCCCGCTGGTTCCTCTGCAGGTCTTCCCGTATCGGGGCCGGGGGTCCTTCGCTGCCCACTTCGAAGAGGCCGCTGTACTGGGTGCGCAGCAGCGCCAGTTCGGCCGCGGCGACTTCGGCAACCAGCGGTGCCAGCGCGGCGCCGTAGGGGATCGCCTCCCCCGCGCCGCTCCGGTTCCGGAGGGCCGGGCGGGGATCCACTTCATGCGGTGAAGCCACCAGGTCGGAGCAGGCGGCGTAGCAGTGGCAGCGCAGGGCCGCCGTATGGGCGGCGTCCCGCCCGGCCACCGCGCGGGCGGGTGTCGCCGGGGCGCTGATCCGGAGGGGCTCGTTCATGGGTAGACCTTTCAACGGGATGGCCGGCAAGATACCGGCCCCAATCCGACTCAACAAGCATCTGATCATGATCAGCTTTGCCGCAGCCCGGGAGATCATCGCCGCCGACCAGCGTCGTCTGCCGGCCCTGACCGTGCCGCTGGACCAGGCCCTGGGCGCCGTAGCCGCGGCCCCGGTCGTCGCGGCGATCGCGGTGCCGGGCTTTGCCAATGCGGCGATGGACGGGTACGCGCTGCGGGCTGCCAGCACGGCCGGGGCCGCGCCGGAGCACCCCCTGTCCATGCCGGTGATGGGCAGCATCCCGGCCGGCGGCACCCTGGTCCGCGACAGTCTGGTCCGCGACAGTCTGATCCACAGTCTGGCGCTGGCCGGTGCGGGTGCCGTGGAGATCATGACGGGTGCTCCGCTGCCACCTGACTGCGATGCGGTGGTGCCACTCGAACGCGTCATGGTGCCGCCGCTGTCACCGCCGGGTACGATCCTGCTGCACGCCCCGGCGGTCACCGGCCAGAACGTGCGGACCGCCGGCGAGGACTTCGCGCCCGGCAGCCTGATCGTCGCCGCCGGCACCCGGCTGGGGCCGCAGCACCTGATGGGACTCGCAGCCTGCGGACTCACGATGGTGCCGGTGCGGGCGGCGCCCCGGGTGGCCATCCTCACCACCGGCAGCGAACTCGGCCAACCCGGCGAAGCACTGCAGGCCGGCCAGATCCACGATGCCAACGGGCCTTATCTGCGGGCTGTGCTCAGCCGCCTCGGTGCGGAGGTCACGGCCGTGATCACAGCGCCGGACGACCCGGCGGCCCTGCGCGCCGGGCTGCTGGCCCTGCGGGACCGGGCGGACATCATCCTGACCACCGGCGGGGTCTCTGCCGGGCGCCTCGATCTGCTACCGGGCCTGGTGCGCGAACTGGGCGGCACCATCGGCTTTCACAAGGTGGCCATCCGCCCGGGCAAGCCCCTGCTTTACGCGCACCTCGGCGCGGACACCACGCTCTTCGGCCTGCCGGGAAATCCGGTCGCCGTGGCGGTCGGTCTGCGCTTCTTTGTGATCCCGGCGTTACGCGCGCTGCAGGGACTGCCTGCCGAGCCGCTGACACCTGCCCGCGTGCTCGCCCCGGTCAGGGGCCGGGGCAAGCTGCTGTTCTTCGCCAAGGCGCGGCTCGCCGTGGATGCAGCGGGCGGGTGCAGCGTCGCAATCCTGCCCGGGCAGGAGTCGTTCCGCATTGCCCCGCTGATGGCAGCCAACGCCTGGGCGCTGGTCCCGGGGGAAACGCCGGAGGTGCCGGCCGGCAGCCTGCTGATGACGCAGCCGCTCTACCCTGACGAGTAAGGCCGGACGACTGACTCCCTGACGACTGACCCCGGAGGACTAATCCCCGGTGGCGCCACGGCTCAGGGCATCTTCTGCCAGACGCTGCACCAGCCGGGGCTGGCCACCAGCTTGCCGGGGAAGATCGCGCAGGGCCGCCACGCGTCGCCATCCTTGCCCTGGATCTGGGAACAGTTGGCGCAGTTCTGGTCGGCAGCCCAGCGGGCGGCCTGGGGATTGCTGCGATCCACCTTATTGGTGTCTTCCACGTAGAGCAGCGCCTTCGCCGACGGGTCGTCCAGGGCCAGCCGGGGCAGGTCCTGGGCCACGCCGGTCTCCAGCAGCACGGCGGCGGCGGGCACCGCCACGGCCACCTGGGTCAGGAAGCGGCGGCGGGAGAGGTCGTTCTGGCTCATGGGTGCATCCTTTCAGTTTGTGCCGGCTCGGATCCTGACCGGTCAGCGGCGCGCAGTGTACCAACCAGTGCTTCGGATGGCATCTGCGTACAGATGCGTAGCGGCTGCTGCGGGTTAGACTGCAGCATGCCTCCCATCATCACGCTGACCACGGATTTCGGCTTCAAGGGGCCCTTCGTGGGCGTCATGAAGGGGGCCATCCTCACGCGCCTGCCGGACGCCCGGATCGTGGACCTGAGCCACGAGACCCCCCCGCACTGGCCCGCCGAGGCAGGTTTCTGGCTGGCCCGGTCCTGGCCCTGGTTCCCGGCCGGGACCATCCACGTGGCCGTGGTCGACCCGGGAGTGGGCACCCGACGGGACATCCTGGCCGGTGAGCGGGACGGGCACTATTTCCTGGGTCCGGACAATGGCCTGTTGTGGCCCATCCTCGGTGCCGTCCCGGGAACCGGCCGCTGCCACCGGCTGAGTGAGACCTGGCGCGCCCGCCAGGGCTGGCCCGGTCCCAGCAGCACCTTCCACGGCCGGGATATCTTCGCTCCCCTGGCGGCGGAGCTGGCCGCGGGACGCATCGCGATCAGTGACATCGGTCCGCCCGCCGGCGAGCTCGTGCCCTCGCTGCAGGAGGAGCCGACCGTCTCCGCCGGGGAGATCCGCGGCAGCATCATCGCCGTGGACACCTTCGGCAACCTGATCAGCAACGTGGATGGCGCCCTGCTCAGCCGCTTCCGCCGGCCGGATGTGCTGGCGGCCGGACGGCGCCTGCCGCTCCGGCGCACCTACGGGGAGGTGCCGCCCGGCGAGTTCCTCGCGCTGATCAATTCCTTCGGGGTGCTGGAGATTGCCCGGGCGGAGGGCAATGCCGCCGGGAGTCTCGGCCTCGGACGGGGCGCGCCGGTGGTGGTGGTCAACACCACGCGCTGACCACGGGCGGCGACCGTCAGCGGCCCGCCTCTTCGAGTTTCGCCCAGGAATCCCGCAGCGTCACCACGCGGTTGAAGACCGGCCTGCCTGCCCGGTGATCCGCCTGGTCGGCCACGAAGTAGCCGAGCCGCTCAAACTGCAGCACGGTGCCCGCGGCGGTGTCCGCTGCTGCCGGCTCCAGCCACGCGCTGTCGAGGGTCTCCAGCGAGGCGGGATTGAGATGCTCCTTGAAATCGCCGTCGCCGGCATCGGGGCGGGGTACCGTGAACAGGCGGTCATAGAGACGCACTTCGGCGGGGACTGCGCGGGCCGCACTCACCCAGTGGATCGTGCCCTTCACCTTGCGTTCGGCACCACTGCCCCCGCTGCGGGTTTCGGGGTCGCAGGTGCAGTGGAGTGCAGTGATCCGGCCATCAGCGTCCTTCTGCACTTCGACGCAGCGGATGATGTAGCCGCAGCGCAGGCGGACTTCCCCGCCGGGCTGCAGTCGATGGAACTTCTTCGGCGGGTTTTCCTGGAAGTCGTCCTGCTCGATCCACAGCTCGCGGCTGAAAGGCAGCTCGCGCGTGCCGAGCTCGGGCCGGTCGGGGTGGTTCGCGGCAGGCAGCAGTTCCACCTGGTCGGCCGGATAGTTGACGAGGATCACCTTCAGTGGCCGGAGCACGGCCATGGCCCGCCCGGCGTTGTGGTTGAGGTCCTCCCGGATGCAGTTTTCCAGCAGGCTCATCTGGATCAGGTGTTCCTTCTTCGTCACCCCGACGCGCCCGGCAAAATCCCGCAGTGCCGCTGCCGGATAACCCCGTCGGCGCATGCCGGCGATGGTCGGCAGGCGCGGATCGTCCCAGCCGGCCACCACGCCCCGTTCGATCAGCTCGGCGAGCCTGCGCTTGCTGGTGATCGTGAAGGCGAGATTCAGCCGCGAGAACTCGATCTGGCGGGGGCGCGCGGGCAGGTCGAGGTTGTCGAGGATCCACTCATAAAGCGGCCGGTGGTCCTCGAACTCGAGCGTGCACAGTGAATGCGTGATGCCCTCCAGCGCATCCGAGATCGTGTGGGCAAAGTCGTACATCGGATAGATGCACCAGGCATCGCCGGTGCGCTGGTGGGTCGCCTTGCGGATCCGGTAGAGCACCGGGTCGCGGAGATTGATGTTCGGCGAGGCCATGTCGATCCGCGCCCGCAGCACGTGCTGGCCGTCCGGAAATTCGCCGGCGGCCATGCGGGCGAACAGCTCGAGGTTTTCCTCGATGCTCCGCCCGCGGTGCGGGCTGTCCCGACCCGGTTCCGTCAGGGTGCCCCGGTACTGCCGGATCTGGTCAGGGCTCAGGCTGTCCACATAGGCCTTGCCGGCGCGGATGAGGTCGATGGCACAGGCGTGGATCCGGGGGAAGTAGTCGGAGGCATGGGTGAGGCGCCCGCCCCAGTCGAAACCGAGCCAGCGCACGCTCGTGATGATGGCATCGACGAAGGCCTGGTCTTCCTTCGCGGGATTGGTGTCGTCCAGGCGCAGGTAGCACTGGCCACCCGTCTCCAGGGCGACACCGAAATTCAGGCAGATCGACTTGGCATGGCCCACATGCAGGTAGCCGTTCGGTTCCGGCGGGAAGCGCGTCAGGATGACGCGATGCTTGCCCGAGGCCAGGTCGTCGGCAATGATCTGCCGGATGAAATCCCTGCCCGCGGGCTCATCACCGGTAACGGGCGTCGCCCCGGCCATGACTCAGCGCACCGTCAGATTGGGTCGCGCTTCGAGCTCCGACAGGATGTCGCGCCTGCGCACAAAGGAGGTGGCAAAGCGCAGTGCCGCCTTGCCCGGCGTCAGCCACGCGATACGGGCGCCCTGCTTCCGGTTCTCGAGCGCCGCCCGGGCCAGGTAGGGCGTGACGGTCTCCACGCGGTCGCCGAGGATGTTGAGGGTGCGCTTGGCACGTTCCCAGTCGGCGGGATCGTTACCCTTCGAGCTGTAAAGCAGGAGGTCGGTGGCGACGATGCCCGGGCTCAGCGAGCCCACCAGCACGGCCGTGCCGGCGCACTCCTTGGCCAGCGAGGCCGTGAGGTAGCGGATCGCCCGCTTGGTACTGCCATAGACCGACAGCCCGGGGCGGGAGATGCCGTCACTGCCAAAGCCTTCAAAGGTATAGACTTTTCCGCCGCCGGACTGGGCGCGCATGCCGGCAATGGCCACCTGGCAGCCATACAAGGTGCCGAGCAGGTTGGTTTCGACGGTGGCGACGATCTGGTCCGGCGGCAGGTCGGCCAGCGGCGTGCGGTCCGTGGCCACAGCCGCGTTGTTGATCCACATGTCGAGGCGCCCGAAACGGGCCACCCCGGCGTCCCAGGCAGCCTGGACCGAGTCCCGGTTGCGGACGTCGCAGGTCACCCCGAGCACCTCCCCGGCCGCCCCGAGCTCCCGGGTTGCCTCGTCGACGGCGGCCCGGGTCCGGCCGGTGACCACGACCCGATGCCCCATCCTCAGGAAGTCGAGGGCGAGCCCCTTGCCAATGCCTCGCGTGCTGCCCGTGATCAGGATGTTCTGCATGTTTTTCGGTGCCTCCGGTGAGGGCCGGACCTTAGGGGATCCCCGACTGCCTGTCCATGGTCGGCCAGCGTCTCAGCGGGTAGCCGCTGCCGCCGTCTGCCGCCCTGTCGCATCGGCGCCACGAATTGACTGTACCCGTTGAACGCTATAGTTTCGCGCCTTGACTCTGGCACCACTATCGGGTGGGTCCGGCCAGGCATCACAGGGGTGAGAAAAATCCATGTTCAACACTAGAGCGTTCCGGATTTCAGGGGCAGCGCTGTCGGCGGCCGTGCTGCCCGCGATCCTGGTCGTGGCCCAGCCCGTCGCCGCGGAGATCGATGAAATCGTCGTCACGGTCCGCCAGCGCGCGGAGTCGATCAAGGACGTCCCCGGCTCGGTCACGGCCTTCTCGGCTGACGTGATCCAGCAGGCCGGCATCGAACGCGCCCGGGACTTCATCGCCCTCACGCCCGGCGTCTCGATCGTCAATGCGGCGGAGACGGCCGACTCCCAGGTGAATATCCGCGGTATCAACGGCGCCCGCGATGCCGAGACCAACTACGCGCTGGTCATCGACGGCATCCTGCTGACCAATCCCGCCGCCCTGAACCGCGAGTACACGAACCTCCGGCAGATCGAAATCCTGAAAGGCCCCCAGGGCGCCATCTACGGCCGGAACGCGGCGGCGGGTGCCTTCGTGATCACCACCAAGGAGCCAGGCCTGGAGTTCGGTGGTGGCGGCAAGGTGAGCATCGCCGAGGATTCCACCTACGTGCTCGCCGGCGACATCGGCGGCCCGCTCTCCGACACCGTCCGGGTAGGGCTCACCGGCAGTTTCCGGGATACGGACGGCTACTACCGCAATGCCTTTATTCGCTCCGAGTTCCCCGCCCGTGACGACGCCGTGGTCGACTACGCGCAGAACTGGGACATCGGCGCCCGCCTGATCTGGGAGCCCAGCGACCGGCTCAAGGTGGACAGCAAGCTGCGTTACGGCGAGGTGGACAGCGCCTCGATCACCTTCAATTCGGTGTTCCATCTTCCCGGCCTCACCGGCTTTCTCGGGCCGGCGGCCTATCAGGATGTCAACACCTGGGACTTCCAGTTCGACAACAACATCATCCCGACCAACGAACAGGAAGCGCTCGAGTTCTCCGTGAAGGTCGACTACGACCTGGGCTGGGCCACCCTGACGGGCTGGGGTCTGTACAGCGACATCGACAACAACCTGAGTGCGGACGGGACGAGTGCCGCCTTCGGCTTCTTCTTCAACGAACCCCTGTGCCGGTCCTCGACCGCCGCACTGGCCGGGTATCCGCTTGCACCACCGACCTTCATTGGTGCGACGCCAGAGGACTCGCTGTTCGGCGCCTACACCCCCACCTCCTGCGACGGCACCCAGTACCAGGAGCGCAACCAGAAGGACTACTCCTTCGACCTGCGCCTCACTTCCCGGGATGACCAGCGGCTGCGCTGGCTGGCCGGCATCTACTACCTGAATCTGGAGCGTGAAGTCGGCGTCAATACCGGCGTCGACCTGGGCTTTGGCGTGACCAAGAGCCTCTTCGTTCCCGCGCTGGACGGCAACGGTGACCCGACCACCAATCCCACCGAGGCGCTGGTCCACGACCGGTTCGACACCGATGTCTACGCGGTCTTCGGCCAGCTGGCCTACGACATCACCGACAGCGTCGAGGCGTCACTGGCCCTGCGCTACGACCGCGAGGAGCGCAAGTCCACCAGCCTCGTGCCGACGGATGCGGAAACCCAGTTCATTGATACCTGCGACGACGGCGGGGTTGGTGATCCCATCAACCCGGGCCTGTGCTTCGGCAACCTGGACACCCAGGATGAGACCTTCGATGCGATCCAGCCGAAACTCTCCCTGACCTGGGATGCGACGGAGCAGGTGACGGCCTATACCTCGGTGGGCGTGGGCTTCAAGAGCGGTGGCTTCAATAACGGCGGCTCGGCAGCCACCATCGACAGCTTCATCAACCCGGTGATCGACGTCTTTTTCACTGATCCGGTTACCCTGGATCCGCTCTTCGCGCCTGTACTGGCCAGCGATATCTACGACAAGGAAACCTCGCTGTCCTACGAGCTCGGCGTGAAG
>CAYOXI010000001.1:53407-105127 GCA_964407855.1 uncultured Chromatiaceae bacterium | reverse complement strand
TCATGTGCCGGGCGGCGGCTGTGGCCGTGATGAAATGCGTGCGAGCGCCGATTTCAATTGGGCGCAGATAGTCGGCCAACGCCATCTCGGTGAGCGGCTGACCTTGCACGTCTGCAAGGCCGATCATGTTGAACGATATGTCCACGCCGCCGGTCTGGGCGACAACGGATGCGAAGTGGGCATCAACGCTTTGGGGATCGGTTGCATCCACCCGAGCCGTCTCGGCCCGCCCACCGGCAGCGCGGATGCCGCGAGCCACTTCGTCGAGTGCCGCAAGAGATCGGCCCGACAGGAAGACATGCGCGCCTTCCCGTGCGAAGACCCGCGCGACAGCAGAGCCGACATGACCGGCGCCGCCGTAAAGGACGGCCGTCTTATCCTTGAGCAACATAGGAACCGCCCATTCAGAGTCAAAAGTGGTTGAAGCAGGTAGCCGAAGTCAAAGCAGCTATGGCCCCAGCGTCTTGGACAACGCGTCGAGTTGGTCGGTGGCGGCATTCCAAGCAACCTCCCGGCCCAGCTCGCGATGCTGTGCCGTCGCTTGCGCGTTCGCATGGCGCGCATACCAGGTGAAGACTTTCCGGCGCATCGGCTCGACTTCGAATCAAATACCCTTGTTCTCCAGGCGATCGCCGTTCGGGCCGGCCATCACGGTGTTCATGCGGCCGCCGGCGCGAACGTCGAAGTCGGCCTCGGGCACGATCCAGGGTTTCGGGCAGAGCCACTGCCTGAGCGGTGCAGGCTCGGTCCAGCACCGCCACCCAGCAGCATGCGGGGCGACGAGCGTGCGCTTGAGCGTCAGCGCGGGTGAAAGTGGCGGTGCATGCTTTGCGCGATGCCCGGGTTTGGGCCATGTCCTGGGCGCTCATGCTTCGCTCATGGATGGACAACTGCAGGCCGAAAGGGTCGGTCAACCGGCCGTAGCGGTCTCCCCAGAACTGGCGCTCGAGGGGCATGGTCACCGAGCAGCCGGCGGCCACCGCGAGATCCCACCAGCCTTGGCCGTCTGCCACCACCCACTGCAGCGTGTGGTTGCGCGAGCCCCTGGCGGGCGGTTCGTTGAACTCGGGCCAATGGTGCATCAGCATGATCACGCCGCCTTTGGTCTCATGGCCCACGTGCACGATGCGATCCGCACCGTCGCGAACGGCTTGGCCCAGCACCTTCGCGCCCCACGTGGGTTGGTAGAAGGTGATGGCGGCGTCGGCTGCGGCCAGGCCGAGAAAGGGGATGACACCCTTCATCGGCCAGGTTTCGTTCTGTGGTTCCTTCATCGTGCTTGCTGTTACTGCGGGCCACACTCCAGATGCAACGTGGCTGGCTTACACGCCGATTTCGAGGGCTTTGACTTCGATGCCCCGTACAGCCGCACGGGACTGCCTGGGCCGCGCCGATTCACCCCCCTTCGCTTGCAGGTCGAGTTGAACCGCCTTCAGCCACCAGCCGGCTCTGTCGCCTGCGGGAAAGAGGGCATCAGGAAGCAATGGCAACAGCGCCGTCTTGGCCTCTGGCACTTTGAGACCTGGCGCCGTAGCCGGCAGCACCGCCAGCAGCGCGTCACGCATTGCCTCGTACTTTGCGCGGTTGACCCGCTCGGTCCTGCCCGGCGACGTGACGTTTTCGATCTCGATTTTTTCTTCAGGCATGGATTGGTCCGCTCCTATTCCTTGCGCACCAGAAGTACGACGCCAGCAGGGTCCGAGGTCCAGTGGCCGTTCACACCTTCAAGCGGCTCAAGTTCATCGCGCGCGGGGCTGCCAAGCTGTGCCAACGCCTGATCGGGGTCGTCAGAGAACACTTCCAGCCAAACATCGACTTGGCTTTGTCTTGCCACACGGTCAATCCACAGGGTCATCGCACCAAACGCGAAAGCCACTGTGTCCGGAGTTTCCTGCGTCGGCTGCAGGCCGACACGATCCTTGTAGAAGGCGACGGTCTCAGCCCATTTATGCTGCGGAACCTTGATCGCGATGTTTTTTCCGGGAGTAATCACGTCTTTGCTTCCTCTTCGATCAGGCTTCAAGCTCTCCGCTGAAGGGCCGAATCACGAGCGCGCATCGTGGTCGACCTGCTCGCCCAACGCCGCGAAAGCCGCCGCAATCGTCGGCGGCGCAGCAGGTCGGGCGTACATTTCCGTCACGAAGGACTGAAGGCGCGGCGCCTCCTCGAGCATGCCCGCCCAGCGCGCCCAGTCGAGCGTGTAAGCGGCATTGAAATCGGCTACGGTCAGTCGGTTGCCGACCAGGTACCGTCTGTCCTTCATGTGATCTTCCAGAACGGCGATCATGGCCTTCCCGTCGCGCATGGCGAGCGGTGCGTCCGCCGCCACACGCTCTGCCTCGGGGTAGACAAACTCGTGCAGGGCGATGCGCCACAAGGGCTGCTCGATGTCGGTCGCGAGGAAGAACATCCAGCGATAGACCTGCGCGCGCAGGGCGAGCTCATCCGGCATGAAACCAGCTTCGGGGTACTTTTCAGCGAGATAGAGCTGGATCGCGCAGGACTCCGTGATGACCGCGTCACCATCGACCAGGAACGGCACCTTGCAAGCCGGATTGATCGCGCGCACGGCCGGGCCGGCATGTTCGCCACGCGACATGTCCACGGGCACCAGTTCGCAGTCGATGCCGAGCTCATTGACGAGCCAAAGCGCCCTAAGGACTCTGGTGGGGGGACTGCCGTATAGCTTCATGGATTGATCCCCGCTTTGGCCGCGACCGAGCACAGATGACGCCCGAGTTTCTCGAACGCTGATGTCCACCCGCCGCGGTGGCTGTCGCGGCGCTCCTCGTTCAGGAAGGGCGCTTGATGGAAGGTCTGGATCGTGCGCCCATCCCGCTCTTCGAAGGTCAGTGTGATCAGCGTTTCGATGCCCGCCGAGGGGCCGGTGTTGTTCCAGGTGAACGTGAAGGCTAGAGCGGTATGCGGTGTGATCGTGCGATACACGCCGTTGAACCAGCTATCGCCCGTCTCCTGGGAGGTAATCAGCGCGCGATAGGCGCCACCCTCGCGGAAGTCGATTTCGACGAACGGGCATGAGAACCCTTCCGGCCCGATCCATGCCGCAAAGTGTTCCGGGTCCGACCACATCGAGAACACGAGCGCGGCGGGAGCATCGAACGTGCGCACGATGGTCAGATCGGGGTTGTCGGAAGCCATCATTTGCTCTGCCTGTCCTTCCTAAGTACCCGCAGATAGGCGTCCATGCGATCAAAGCGGCCCTCCCAGAACGGTCGGTACCGCGCAATCCAGCTGTCGGCCTCCTGCAGCGACTTGGCGTTCAGGCGACAGGGGCGCCACTGCGCGTCACGGCCGCGCGAGATCAGGCGCGCGGCCTCGAGCACCTTCAAATGGCGCGAGATCGCGGGAAGGCTGATCGCAAACGGTGCAGCGAGCTCCGTCACCGTCGCTTCGCTCTTCGCCAGGCGCGCCAGGATCGCGCGCCGCGTCGGATCAGCAAGCGCTGCGAAGGTCATGGAAAGTCTGTCCGGCGTCGTATTGGTCATCGACTTCATTTAACACATACGTTAACTAATAAAGTCACGATAGGCAATTTGCAGATAGACTTTCGTCAGCTTGTGCGTCGGCATGTCCCGGCCTGCTATCAACCCCGTTCGTCAGGAGCCCGAGGAGCCGCCGATCCACGGGCTGCTGGGGTCGTCAATCACCTACCGGATCGCGACAGGTCCGCGAGAGGGCCAGAAGGTCTTCACGCTGCACGCCGGCATCGCCGCGCAGCCTTCGCAACCTGACAAGCTCGAGCGCCTGGCACGTTACATCTCAAGGCCCCCGGTCGCCACCGACCGGCTGGCGCTGACCGGCCCGGAATTTGGGATAGTGCTCGGCCACCAGCTGGTAGAGCAGCGTCGCCTCTGGCCGGTGCCGCGAATACCCCGGCGGCGCGATGAAATCCTTCGCCTGCGAAATGTCGCGTTCCGGCGACCCCATGCTGTGCGTCCCTGCACTGACTCGACAGGGGGAGCGTAGAACTCAGCATGGTGATCGGGTAGGCACCAATGTCGACGAAGGGCGCTGATTTCTAATCGTTCGGCAACGCCCAGTGGCGCGCTGGCCATGCGCTCAGGTTTCCGCAGAAACTTCGAAGCCAATCGTCGCAATCAGGCAAGAAAAAACCCCAACCGGGAACGGTTGGGGTTGTGTTGTTGGTGGAGGCGGCGGGAATCGAACCCGCGTCCGCAAGTCCTCTGCCCTTCGATCTACATGCGTATTCCGCCTTTTGTCTTACTGGCAGCTACCCGACGGACAGGGAAAACTGACAGCCAGTCCGGTTGATGGGCTTTAACGTGTAGATCCCGGACGAACCCGCACGCGATCCTGTGATGGGTTACACCGGGGTCTGGTCCGCACAGGCACGGGCCCAGTCCGATGGCTCAGAGCCGGTTTTTAGGCGGCGAGAGCGTAGTTGTCGTCGTTGGCAACTATGTGTTTTGCAGATGGTTTTACGAGGTGATCTGCACCTCGGCACGCACGAAGGGGTTCGTAACCCACGTCGAAACCAGGTCGCCCCCTGCGTAGGCACAGTATTGGGGGCAGGGCGGGGAATCACAACCGGCCGGTCCACAGTATCGATCCGGGCACCGATAAGGAGTCAAGGTAACGGCGGCAAGTTGCTGGTATTGCTAGCTTTTCCGCATCAGGCGGCCCTTCTGCCGCTGCCAGTCGCGGTCCTTGATCGTGTCCCGCTTGTCGCGGCTGTTCTTGCCCTTGGCGAGGCCGAGGGTGACCTTGGCCCGGCCGTTTACCCACTGCATCGCGAGCGGCACCAGGGTGTAGCCGCTGCGTTCGACGAGTCCCCGCAGCCGGTCCAGTTCTACGCGATGCAGCAGCAGCTTGCGCATCCGGATCGGATCCGCCTCCACATGGGTCGAGGCCGAGGTCAGCGGCGTGATGTGGGCACCGATCAGCCACAACTCCTCGTCGCGGAAGATGGCGTAGGACTCCTTCAGGTTGGCCTTCGCATCCCGCAGGCTCTTCACTTCCCAGCCCCGCAGCACCAGCCCGGCTTCCACCCGGTCTTCGATATGGAAGTCGAAGCGCGCCTTGCGGTTCTCGGCAATCAGGCGTGGTTCAGACGCCTTCTTCCCGGCGGACTTTGCGTTGTTCATGGCCGCAATTGTGGGGGAGGGCAGGGATGGGCAACAATCTCTTTCTCATGCGGGAAGTCAGTCGCAGCGCCATCGTGCCCCATTCGGCAGACGCCATGTATGCGCTGGTCGCCGACGTGGAGGCCTACCCGCAGTTCCTGCCAGGCTGCACGGCTGCGACCCTGCTGTCCCGGCAAAGCGATGCCCTCGTGGCCAGCATGTCGCTGGCCCGGGGGCCCTTCAGCGCCACCTTCACCACCCGCAACCACCTGCAGCCGCCCGGCCGCATGACCCTCGATCTCGTTGATGGGCCCTTCGAGAGCCTCCACGGCGAATGGTCCTTCGTGCCGCTCGGCGAGCAGGGCTGCCGGGTGGCGCTGACCATGCGCTTCCAGTTCCTTGGCCCGGCCCGCGACTGGCTGCTCGGCCCGGCCTTCGAGCACAGCTGTGGCGGCATTGTCGATGCCTTCGTGAAACGGGCGAAGGCCGTGTATGGCTGAGGTGATCAGCGTGCTGGTGGCCTGTGCCCGGCCGGACAGGCAGGTCGTGCGGCGGCTCACGATGGAGCCGGGAGCCACAGCCCGGCAGGCGGTGCTGGCTGCAGGTCTCGGCCAGGAATTTCCTGAGCTCGATGCGGCCCGTTGTCCGCTCGGCATCTACGGCCGGGTGGTGGCGGATGATCATCAGCTGCAGAACGGCGAGCGGGTCGAAGTCTACTGGCCGCTACGCCGGGATCCCCGGGAGGCGCGGCGCGCGGCCGTCAGCCTTGAGAGACTTCGCCCGACTGGACTGACCAGCAGCCGCTCACGCAACTGACGGCCTCAGCCCTGGGTGCCGATCGGCACGTCCGTTACAACCTCCCGCACCACGTCGCCATCGAACCAGACGATCACCCAGCGCTGGGTGGCCTCCCGGCTCTTGCCCGGCCGCAGGTAGTACATGTAGTCCCAGCGGTCGGTGCGAAAGGCGTCGCTGGCCACCGGCGTGCCCAGGATGAAGCGCACCTGGTTGCGGGTCATGCCGGGCTGGATGGTCTCGATGTCCTTCTGTTCCAGCAGGTTGCCCTGCTGCACATCCACCCGGTACACGCACGCGGTCAGGGCGCCGAGCAGGAACGCCACGAGCAGGGCGCGAAGAACGAGTCGGGTGCCGGTTGGTGCCATAATCGGCCGCATCATAGCCGATGAAGCCGCTCATGGAGCCCAAGGACCTGCGCAAGGCTGGCCTCAAGGCCACCACCCCCCGCCTGCGGATATTGCAGATGCTGGACGAGGGCGGCACCCGCCACATGAGTGCTGAGGACATCTACCGCCGGCTGGCGGAGGCCGGTGATGACGTGGGACTCGCGACCGTCTACCGGGTACTCACCCAGTTTGAGCAGGCCGGTCTCGTAACAAGGCACAACTTCGCCGGCAGCCACTCGGTATTCGAACTGGAGTCCGGACGCCATCACGACCACATGGTGTGTGTCGAAACCGGCCGGGTCGTGGAGTTTTCCAACGACGAGATCGAGCGGCTGCAGCGGGAGATCGCTGCCCGGCACGGTTACGAGCTGGTCGAGCACAGCCTCGTGCTGTATGTCCGGCCCGCACCGGACGGAGCTCCCGACTCCGGGAAGAAAGGCTAGGCCCGCTCAGCGGGCCCGGCGGCGGGGCCCCCGCCGCACTGCTGCGCGGGCCGACGCCAGCATTTCCTCCGCATGGGCGCGGGTCTGGGCCGTGATCTTCAGGCCACCCAGCATCCGTGCGGTTTCCTCCACCCGCTCCGCCGCGCTGAGCGGTCGCACCCGGGTCTCGGTGCCGCCATGCGCCACCAGCTTTTCGACGACGATCTGGGTGGCGGCCTGGGCCGCAACCTGCGGCAGATGGGTGATGCACAGCACCTGCCGGCTGCCGCCGAGATCCCGCAGCTGCCGGCCAACGATCTCGGCCACGGCACCACCCACCCCGGCATCCACTTCGTCAAAAATCTGCGTCGGTGCGCCGCGGGTGGCCGTCGCCACCACCTGGATGGCGAGGTTGAGGCGGGACAACTCGCCACCGGAGGCCACCCGGCGGAGCGCGGCCGGTGGCTGACCTGGATTGGTCGTCACCAGAAACTCCACCTCGTCGGCACCGTCGGGCCCGCAGTGCTCTGCGGCCAGCGGCGTGAGCTGCACGGAGAACTGTCCGCCGGTCATGCCCAGCGTGCCCATGTTCTCGGTCACCGCCGCGCCGAGCTGTCCGGCCGCGGCCCGCCGGCTGGCGCTGAGTGCTGCAGCCAGCTTGTCGTAGGTCGCGCGATGGCTGCGCAGGGCCTCGGCAAGCTTCTCCCGGCTGCCCGCGGTGTCCGTGAGATCGGCCAGCGCCTGCGCGAGGCTCCGGTGCAGCGCAGGCAGCTCGTCGGGCGCCACCCGGTGCTTGCGGGCACACTCCCGCAGTGCGGCCAGCCGGTCCGCCACGTCCGCCTCCCGGCCAGGATCGGGTTCAAGGTCGCCGAGCCGGTGACGCAGCAGAATGGCGGCCTCGCCCAGCTGGGCCTCTGCTTCGGCCAGCAGCTTCAGCGGCGCTGCGAGTTCCGGATCGAAGCGCACCGCATCCGCCAGCGCCTGCCGCGCCTGGCCCAGCGCTGCCTGGGCGGAGCCCTCATCCGCATCGTAGGTGGCCGTCAGGGCCTGATCCACGGCCGCGGCGACCCGCAGCCGGTGGGCAAGGAGCGTGTGCTCGCGCTCCAGTTCCCCCGCTTCGCCGGCCCGTGCGTCAAGGGCCTCCAGTTCCCCGACCTGGAAGCGCAGCAGGCTCTCCCGGCTTGCGCGCTCCTGCAGACCGGCATCCACCTGGGCCAGGCGCTCGCGGGTCTGTGTCCAGGTCTGCCAGGCGTCGCGCACCTGGCTGCACAGCCCGTCGTGGCCGCCCAGCGCGTCCACCACGGCGCGCTGGGCCTGCCGGTGGCGGAGAGACTGGTAGTCCTGCTGCCCGCAGATGTCGACCAGCAGCGCGCCGAGCTCCCGCAGGGTCTGCACTGGCACCGGCCGGCCGTTGATCCAGGCGCGGGAGCGGCCGTCGTCGGCGACCACCCGCCGCAGCACGGTGGGTTCTCCGTCCTCGTGCAGGTCGGCCGCCCGCAGCCATCGGGCCGCCTCACCGTCGGGGTCCGGTTCGAAGACCGCGCTCACCTCGAGGCGCGGCGCGCCGGCACGGATCTGCTGGGTGTCGGCACGTTCGCCGGTGGCCAGGGCCAGGGCGTCAATCAGGATGGATTTTCCGGCACCGGTTTCGCCGGTGAGTGCACTGAATCCTCCGGCGATCTCCAGCACCACGTCGCGGATCACCGCCAGGTCGCGAATGTGCAGCTGCCGCAGCATGACGCGGGCTAGGCGGCCGGCGTGCCCGGGTCGGGTGAGGACTGGGACCGGTCCCGGCTGTCCCGGCCCCAGAGGAGCTTGCGGCGCAGGATCTCGAAATAGTCGTAACCCACCGGGTGGACCAGTTCCAGTCTCCTGGTCGCCCTGCTGACGCGGACGCGCTCCCCCGGGCCGAGCCGGCCCAGTGGTTCGCCATCGCAGGTGACCTCAGCGTGATCGGTCAGCGCCCCCTGCAGGCTCACTTCGGCGATGCGGTCCCCGGGGATCACGAGGGGCCGGTCGCTCAGCGTATGCGGACAGATCGGGATGAGCACGAGCGCATCCAGTCCCGGCGCCACGATCGGTCCGCCGCAACTGAGCGCGTAGGCCGTGGAGCCGGTCGGCGTGGCAATGATGAAGCCGTCGCCAAGATGGCTGTTGACATAGCCCCCGTCGACGAAGGTCTTGTACTCGACCATGCGTCCGGTGTCGTGGCGCTTGACCACGACGTCGTTAAGGGCGAGGGTTCTGGCCATCACCCGTGCCCCACGCAGCACGTCGGCGGCGAGCAGCATCCGCTGCTCGCTCACATAGCGTCCGGCCAGCACCTCATCCATCCGTGCCAGCATGGATTCAGGTCCGACGTCGGCCAGGAAGCCGAGCCGGCCGCGGTTGATCCCGAGCAGCGGGACGGGTCGCCCGGCGATGTGTCGTGCGGCGCGCAGCATCGTGCCATCACCGCCGATGGCAATCAGCAGGTCGGCGCGCTGCGCCAGTTTTTCCTCCGCCACCCGGCGCACACCGGCCGGCAGCGCGCGGGCGCGCACCGACGTGCTGACGGTTACCCGGCAACCGGCCTTGAGCAGATGTGCCGCGAGGTTGCGCAGGGAATCGAGCCCCCGCGGGTCGCCGGGATTGCCTGTCACGGAAATGGCGCGAAAGCGCCGGCTGCGCGGCCTGCTCGTCATGGCGTTGGGACCATTGCGTACCTGACTCCGGCAGGGCCAGCCAGGCTGGCCATTTTTTGTTTGCTGATCATAACCTTGACACTCTCGACAGGCGATTGCTAGCGTTGGCCCCGCCCATGGCGAATGAACTGGTCACCGAACTACCCTCCGAGCGCGCCCGGCATATTCTGAAGGTGCTCGTCGAGCATTACATCCGGGAAGGGCAGCCGGTGGGTTCCCGCACCCTGTCCCGCAGCGGTGGTCTCGATCTCAGTCCGGCCACGATCCGCAATGTGATGGCCGACCTGGAGGACCTGGGTTTCATCGTGTCGCCCCATACCAGTGCGGGCCGCGTGCCAACTGCCAAGGGCTACCGCTTCTTCGTGGATACCCTCGTCCGTCTGCAGCCGATGCCGGACGATGAAGTCAGCCGGCTGCAGCTCCAGCTCGAGGAACGTTTCCGGGGGGACGCGAAGGCGATTGCGGCCGCGGCCTCATCAGCCCTGTCGGCGCTCACCAGCCTGGCCGGTGTGGTCACTATTCCGCGCCAGTCGCATGTCACCCTGCGCCACATCGAGTTCCTGCCGCTGTCCGGGCGGCGCGTGCTGGTCATCCTCGTGGTCAACGATGCCGAAGTGCAGAACCGGATTCTCGACATGGAGCGGGACTACACGGAAGACGAACTCCGGAAGTGCGCGCAGACCCTCAATGAGCAGTTCACCGGCCGGGACCTGACCGAGGTCCGCAGCAGCCTGCTCGCTGATCTGGACGGCACCCGGGAGTCGATGAACCGCCTGATGCTCGACACCATCGCCAGTGCTGACCAGGGTGCCTCCAAGGGCAGCGACCAGCTCGCCTACGTGCTCTCCGGTGAAACCAAGCTGATGGATTTCCAGGAGCTCTCCAACGTGGAACGGATCCGGCAGCTGTTCGACGCCTTCGACCAGCAGCGCGAGATTCTCCATCTGCTGGACCGGAGTGTGGCCGCCCAGGGCGTCCAGATCTATATCGGCGAGGAGTCTGGCTACCAGATCCTGGAAGCCTGCACCGTGATCGCGGCCCCCTATACCGTGGATGACAAGATCGTCGGTGTGCTGGGCGTCATCGGACCCACCCGGATGGCCTATGAGCGGGTCATCCCGATCGTCGATGTCACGGCCCGTCTGGTGGGTGCCGCCTTGAATTCCGGTGCATGAGGCCCCATGTCGCCCGTCTGGCGGCGCGGAGTCCGCCCTTCCCGCCCGACCGGAGGAGATTGAGGCATGTCTGACGCTGAGCACCGGGTGGCGGGGTCTGAACCGCCTGTCGGCCCGGAAGGCGCCCCGGAGTCGTCCCCCCTGGAACCGGGTATCGCGGCCGGGGCGGCCGATTCACTGGCGGCCCTGCGTGATGCCCTGGAACGGGCCGAGGCCGCCAGCACCGACAACTGGAACCGCTATCTCCGGACCATGGCCGAGCTGGACAATCTGCGCAAGCGCGCGGCCCGGGATGTCGAGGCTGCCCGCCGCGCCGGCGTGGAACGGCTTGCCGGGGAGCTGCTCCCCATCATCGACAGCCTGGAAATGGGCCTCGATTCGGCTACCTCCGCCTCGGTAGAGAGCCTGGTGGCGGGCAAGCAGGCCACGCTTCGCCTGCTGCGCAGCGCCTTCGACAAGTTCGGCATCGAACTCATTGATCCGGCCGGGCACCCCTTCGATCCGCAGCTCCACGAGGCCATGAGCATGCAGCCCTCGCCGACGGCGGAGCCCGGGTCCGTGCTGATCGTGCTCCAGCGTGGCTACCGGATTGGCGACCGGCTCCTGCGGCCTGCCCGGGTAATCGTGGCCGGGGAGCCCGTGGCGTCCGGCGCGACCCTGCCAGGCGATGGCGCGCCTCCGACTTGAAAGTCGGTCCGACGGGCCCAATTTAACCGGCAGGCAAAAAGTTTTCAGGATTCAAGGACGGAGTGATTCATGGGTAAGGTAATCGGGATTGACCTCGGCACCACCAATTCCTGCGTGGCTGTCATGGAAGGCGGCAAGCCGAAGGTCATCGAAAACAGCGAGGGCGACCGGACGACACCGTCCATTGTCGCCTTCACCAAGGATGGCGAGGCCCTCGTCGGCCAGTCGGCCAAACGCCAGGCCGTCACCAACCCGGCCAACACGCTGTTTGCGGTGAAGCGCCTCATCGGCCGCAAGTTCAAGGACGAGGTGGTGCAGCGCGACATCAGCATGGTGCCCTACCAGATTGTCGGCGCCGACAATGGTGACGCCTGGGTCGAGGCGGCCGGCAAGAAGCTGGCGCCGCCGGAGATCTCGGCCCGCGTGCTCATGAAGATGAAGAAGACCGCCGAGGACTACCTGGGCGAGCCTGTCACCGAGGCCGTGATCACGGTCCCGGCCTACTTCAATGACTCACAGCGCCAGGCCACCAAGGACGCAGGCCGCATTGCCGGTCTCGAAGTGAAGCGCATCATCAACGAGCCGACCGCTGCAGCCCTTGCCTACGGCATGGACAAGCAGCGCGGCGACCGCAAGATCGTCGTTTACGACCTTGGCGGTGGCACCTTCGATATCTCCGTCATCGAGATCGCCGAGATTGATGGTGAGCACCAGTTCGAGGTGCTGGCCACCAACGGCGACACCTTCCTCGGTGGCGAGGACTTCGACCTGCGCATCATTGACTACCTTGCGGGCGAGTTCCAGAAGGAGAGCGGCATGGATATCCGCCGCGATCCACTGGCGATGCAGCGCCTGAAGGAGGCCGGCGAAAAGGCCAAGATCGAGTTGTCCGCACAGCAGCAGACCGAGGTCAATCTGCCCTACATCACGGCTGATGCGAGCGGGCCGAAGCACCTGAATATCCGCCTGACGCGTGCCAAGCTGGAGTCGCTGGTCGAGGACCTGATCGAGCGGACGATCGTGCCGTCCAGGACCGCTGTTGCCGATGCCGGCCTCAAGGTCGGCGACATCGACGACGTGATCCTGGTCGGTGGCCAGACCCGCATGCCGAAGGTGCAGGAGGCCGTGAAGAGCTTCTTTGGCAAGGAGCCCCGCAAGGACGTTAACCCGGACGAAGCGGTGGCCGTTGGTGCTGCGATCCAGGCCGGTGTCCTGTCTGGTCAGGTCAAGGACGTCCTCCTGCTGGACGTCACGCCGCTGTCGCTTGGCATCGAGACCCTCGGCGGCGTGATGACCAAACTGATCGAGAAGAACACCACGATCCCGACCCGCGCCAACCAGACTTTCTCCACGGCGGATGACAACCAGACGGCAGTCACCATCCACGTCCTGCAGGGCGAGCGGGAGCAGGCGCGCTACAACAAGTCACTCGGGCGCTTCGACCTCAGCGATATCCCGCCCGCACCCCGCGGCATGCCCCAGGTCGAGGTGACCTTTGATATCGATGCCAACGGAATTCTGAATGTGTCCGCCAAGGACAAGGCGACGGGCAAGGAGCAGAAAATCATCATCAAGGCATCGAGCGGCCTGGCTGAGGACGAGATCCAGCGGATGGTTCAGGAGGCCGAGTCCCATGCAGAAGAGGACCGGCAGTTCCGTGCACTGGTGGAGACGCGCAACCAGGCGGATGCCCTGGTGCACGCCACGGAGCGCTCCCTGCGGGACCTTGGCGACAAGGTGGAGCCGTCTGAACGCGGGACAATCGAATCCGCGCTTTCAGACCTGAAGGAGGCGATCAAGGGTGATGACAAGGCCCGGATCGAACTCAAGAGCAAGACCCTGTCGGAAGCGACGGCCTCGCTGGCTCAGAAGGCCTACGAGCAGGCGCAGGCCGGGGCCGGTCAGCCTGGTCAGGCCGAGTCTGCGGCCGGTGGCCGGGCGGGAGATGACAGCGTGGTCGACGCCGAGTTCGAGGAGGTCAAGGATGGCGACGGCAAGTCCGGGAAGGGCCGGGCCGGCACGGGCTGAATCCTGACCAGTTAGACCAAACCGGGCGGCCTGGCGCAGTGCGTCGGGCCGCCCTTGCATTCGGGTAGCGCATGGCCAAGAGGGAATACTACGAAGTGCTTGGCGTCCCGAAGGACGCCACGGAAGCCGACATCAAGAAGGCTTACCGCCGCCTCGCCATGAAGCTGCACCCGGACCGGAACCCGGACGATCCCGCAGCCGAGGTCGCCTTCAAGGAGGCAAAGGAAGCCTACGAGATCCTGTCGGACAAGGACAAGCGGGCCACCTATGACCGGTTCGGACATGCGGGCCTGGAGGCTGGCGCGGGCGGGCGGGGTGGCCCGGGTGTGAACCCGGCCGATGCCTTTGGC
Source organism: uncultured Chromatiaceae bacterium (assembly GCA_964407855.1). Classification (GTDB taxonomy): domain Bacteria; phylum Pseudomonadota; class Gammaproteobacteria; order Steroidobacterales; genus SHZI01. The sequence continues at coordinate 91,492 of CAYOXI010000001.1, read as the reverse complement.
GATATCTTCGGCGACGTTTTCGGCGACATCTTTGGTGGCGGCGGACGACGGGGCCGGTCGACCGTTTTCCGGGGCGCGGACCTGCGCTACGAACTCGCGCTGAGCCTTGAGCAGGCCGTCTTCGGCGACACGATCAACCTCACTATTCCGACACTGGTCAACTGCGAGACCTGTGCCGGCAGCGGGGCCAAGCCCGGCACCAAGCCGGTCACCTGCAAGACCTGTGACGGGGTTGGCCAGGTGCGGGTGTCCCAGGGTTTCTTCTCGATCCAGCAGACCTGTCCGGCCTGCCGCGGAACCGGCCAGCAGATCGAACAGCGCTGCACCAGTTGCCAGGGGCGGGGACGCATCCAGCAGAACAAGACCCTGGCCGTGAAGGTGCCAGCCGGTGTCGACACCGGCGACCGCATCCGCCTGACGGGCGAAGGCGAGGCGGGACAGAATGGCGGCCCTCCCGGCGATCTGTATGTCGAGATCCGCACCGAGCCCCACGAGATTTTTGAGCGGGACGGAGCGGACCTGTCCTGCGCGATCCCGGTGAGTTTCACGACGGCAGCCCTGGGCGGTTCGGTGCAGGTGCCGACGCTGGACGGCGAGGTCACCCTGAAGATACCCGCCGAGACCCAGTCCGGCCGGGTGTTCCGGCTGCGGGGCAAGGGCGTGCGGCCAGTCCGCGGCAACGGACCCGGTGACCTCTACTGCCGAGCCGAGGTCGAGACACCGGTAAACCTCACGGCGGATCAGCGCCGGCTCCTCGAGGCCTTCAACGAGGCACTGATGGCCGGTGGTGACCGGCACCGCCCCCGCAGCCGGACGTGGCTGGAGGGTGTGCGGCGCTTCTTTGAAAAGATGGCGCCCTGAGGCACCTGCCGCCTATCCTGCACCCGGGTACAACGATGGACAGGCCATGCGCATAGCAATATTGGGCGCCAGCGGCCGGATGGGCACCGCCCTGATCCGGCTGATCGCGGCAGACGCCCGCTTCCAGTTGAGTGGTGCCCTGGCCGAGGGCTCGGATCCCGCTATCGGCCGGGACGCCGGCCTGATTGCCCGCGTGGATCCGACGGGCGTCGCGGTGACCGCCGACCTTGAGATGGCGATCCGCGGCTGCCAGGTCGCGATCGACTTCAGCGCGCCCGCTGCCACAAGCCGTCATGCCGTGGCCTGCGCGGCGGGGGGGCACGCCCTGGTGGTCGGCACGACCGGACTCGGCGCTCCCGAACAGCAGGCGCTCGAGGCGGCCGCCCGGACAATCCCGCTGGTATTTGCCCGCAACATGAGCCTGGGCGTGACCGTCCTGACCGAACTGGCCCGACAGGCAGCGACCCTGCTCGGCACCGGGTTCGACGTCGAGATCATCGAGGCTCATCACCGCCACAAGCAGGACGCTCCTTCCGGAACTGCGCTGCAACTCGGCGAGGCCGTCGCTGACGCCCGCGGCCAGGCCGTGCCGGCCCAGGCCGTCACGGATCGGCGCGGTCCCCGCCCGGCCAAGGCCATCGGCTATGCGAGTGTGCGTGGTGGCGCCATCATTGGTGAGCACAGCGTCCTGCTGGCGGGGGAGGAGGAGGTACTGGAGATCACCCATCGCGCCCTGGACCGGAGCCTGTTCGCGCGGGGCGCGCTCCGGGCGGCGGACTGGCTCGGCACCGGGCGGTCCGCCGGACTTTATGACATGCGGGATGTGCTGGGGATCCGGCGCTGAACGGGATTGCGGTGCCGTTTTTGGCAGGGACCGCCATGCCAGGGGTGTCCACCTCCCGGGCGGTCGTTTAAGATAGGGGCGGTTCCCCGACAAGATCACCCAAGCGTGGCTCAGGGCCCGCCCGCCTGAAGCGGTCCGGCTCCTGATTCCTGCGGCCAGAATAATGCGTCCCATGCCAGTACCTGCCTGCCAATGCCAATGACTCTGCCGGGAACACCGTTGATGGAACCCGCTGTACTCGCCCTGCAGGACGGCACCGTGTTCCATGGCATTTCCGTCGGTGCCCCGGGCCGGACCATTGGCGAAGTGGTCTTCAATACCGCGATGACGGGCTACCAGGAGATCCTTACTGATCCTTCCTACTGCCGTCAGATAGTCACGCTCACCTACCCGCATATCGGTAATACGGCGACCAACAGCGAGGACCAGGAGAGTGAGCGGGTCTTCGCCGCGGGCCTGGTCATCCGGGACCTTCCGGCGGTCGCCAGCAGCTGGCGCGCGGAGTTGTCCTTTCCCGACTTCCTGCGACGTGCCGGTGTCGTTGCCATCGCCGAGATCGATACGCGCAAGCTGACCCGGCTGCTGCGGGACAAGGGCGCGATGTCCGGCTGCATACTGACGGGCAAGGTTGAAGCGCCGACGGCCGTCAGCCATGCCCGCAAGTTTCCTGGGCTGGCCGGCATGGATCTGGCAAAAATCGTCAGTGCCAAGGATGCCTACCAGTGGAACCTCGGCGCTGCCTGGCCGGGGCCTCAGCCGGTTCGCCCCAAGCGCAACGGCGCCTTCGACGTCGTGGCCTACGACTTTGGTATCAAGCGCAACATCCTCCGGCTGCTGGTCGACAACAATTGCCGGGTGACGGTGGTGCCGGCGGAGACACCGGCGGAGAAAGTCCTCGCACTGCGCCCCGATGGCGTATTCCTGTCCAACGGGCCTGGTGATCCCGAGCCGTGTACCTACGCAATCGACGCCATCCGCACGATCCTGGCAACCGGCATCCCGGTGTTTGGCATCTGCCTCGGACATCAGCTGCTGGGTCTCGCGAGCGGGGCCCGTACGGTGAAGATGAAATTCGGCCATCATGGCGCCAACCATCCGGTGCAGGACCTCGCGACCGGGCAGGTGCTGATCACCAGCCAGAACCACGGCTTCGCCGTGGACGAGGCGAGCCTGCCGGAGACGCTGCGCGCCACCCATCGTTCCCTGTTTGATAATTCACTTCAGGGAATTGAAAGAAGTGATTGTTTGGCCTTCGGTTTTCAGGGTCACCCTGAGGCCAGTCCCGGGCCCCACGACCTGCGTCCCCTGTTCAGCCGCTTCACGCAGATGATGCGCCAGCGGCTCGCGCAGGGTGTTGCTACCGCCAGCTAGCGTCATACGGCTCCGACGCCTGCACGAACCCGAAGGCTCCTGATGCCCCGTCGTACAGACCTCAACAGCATCCTGATCATTGGCGCCGGCCCCATCGTGATCGGGCAGGCCTGCGAGTTCGACTACTCGGGCGTCCAGGCCTGCAAGGCGCTGCGCCAGGAAGGCTATCGGGTCATTCTCGTCAACTCCAATCCGGCAACGATCATGACGGATCCGGAGATGGCGGATGCGGTCTATATCGAGCCGGTCAACTGGCAGACCTTGGCGCGGGTCATCGAGCGGGAACGGCCGGACGCACTGCTGCCAACCATGGGTGGCCAGACTGCGCTGAACTGTGCCCTCGACCTGGAGCGCGAAGGCGTGCTCGCGCGCTTCAGCGTGGAGATGATCGGCGCGTCGCGCCAGGCCATCGATACGGCCGAGGATCGCGAGCAATTCAAGCGTGCCATGGAGGAAATCGGGCTGGAAGTTGCCAGGGCCGCGATCGCGCACACCCTGGAAGAGGCAATGGAGCTGCAGCCCACCATCGGCTTCCCGACGATCATCCGGCCATCCTTCACGCTCGGCGGTAGTGGCAGTGGCATTGCCTATAACCGGGAGGAGTTCGAGAAGATGGCGGCGCACGGGCTCGACCTGTCGCCCACCAGCGAGATTCTGCTCGAGGAGTCCGTGATCGGCTGGAAAGAGTTCGAGATGGAGGTGGTCCGGGACCGCAAGGACAACTGCATCATCATCTGTTCCATCGAGAATGTGGATGCGATGGGTGTGCATACCGGCGACTCAATCACCGTGGCGCCCGCCCAGACGCTGACGGACAAGGAATACCAGCGCATGCGGGACGCGTCCATCGCCGTCCTGCGCCGCATCGGCGTGGATACCGGTGGCTCCAACGTGCAGTTCGCCATCAATCCGGTTGATGGCCGGATGATCGTGATCGAGATGAATCCCCGGGTATCCCGTTCCTCCGCCCTGGCCTCCAAGGCCACTGGCTTTCCGATTGCAAAGATCGCCGCAAAGCTGGCGGTCGGCTACACGCTCGACGAACTGCGGAACGACATCACAGGCGGGGCTACACCGGCCTCGTTCGAGCCCACCATCGATTACGTCGTCACCAAGGTGCCGCGCTTCACCTTCGAGAAGTTCCCGGGTGCCAATGACCGCCTAACCACCCAGATGAAGTCGGTGGGCGAGGTCATGGCCATGGGCCGGACCTTTCAGGAGTCACTGCAGAAGGCGCTGCGTGGCCTGGAAACCGGCATCAACGGCTTCAGCACGAAGCTGCCGGACGAACCGACCCCTGATCACCTGGACCTGCTCCGTCGTGAGCTGCGGATGCCGGGTGCCGATCGGCTGCTCTATGTGGGCGATGCTTTCCGGATGGGCATGGAGCGAGCCGAGATCGCCGAGCTGAGCGGCATTGATCCGTGGTTTCTTGCCCAGATCGAGGACCTCATCCAGTGGGAGGGTCGGTTGCGCAGTGAGGGCATGCCTCTGCTGCAGCAGCCGGGTGTACTCCGGTCGCTGAAGCGCAAGGGTTTTGCTGATAGCCGGCTGGCGGGCCTCCTCGGCATCAGGGAGGACATTATCCGGCAGCAGCGGATCAAGGCCGGCGTCCGGCCGGTGTACAAGCGCGTGGATAGCTGCGCGGCAGAATTCGCGTCCAGCACGGCCTATCTCTACTCCACCTACGAGGAGGAGTGCGAGTCGGAACCAACCTCGCGGGACAAGATCATGATCCTGGGGGGCGGGCCCAACCGGATCGGGCAGGGCATCGAATTTGACTATTGCTGTGTGCACGCGGCTTTCGCGCTCAGGGAAGATGGTTACGAGACCATCATGGTCAACTGCAATCCGGAGACCGTCTCCACGGACTACGACACCTCCGACCGGCTGTACTTCGAGTCCCTGACCTTTGAAGACGTGATGGAGATCGTCGACCTTGAAAAGCCGAAGGGCGTGATCGTGCAGTTCGGGGGGCAGACACCCCTGAAGCTGGCCACCCGGCTGAAGGAAGCGGGCGTCCCGATCATTGGTACCAGCCCGGAATCCATCGACATCGCGGAGGATCGGGAACTATTCCAGAAGCTCGTGCAGCGACTGGGCCTGCGCCAGCCGCCGAACTGTACGGCAAGAACGCCCGATGAGGCCGTGCGCCTGGCCGGCGAAGTCGGCTTTCCTCTGGTGATCCGTCCTTCCTTCGTTCTCGGCGGACGCGCCATGGAGGTCGTGCACACGGAAGAAGATCTCCGCATCTACATGCGGGACGCCGTCAACGTCTCCAATGACAGCCCGGTGCTGCTCGACCGCTTCCTCGACCAGGCCGTGGAGGTCGACGTGGACATCATCAGTGACGGTACCGATGTCCTGGTCGGCGGCATCATGGAGCATATCGAGCAGGCAGGCGTGCACTCCGGGGATTCCGGCTGCTCGCTGCCACCGGCGACCCTGACCCAGGAGGTGCAGGACCAACTCATCGACCAGGTAACGCGGCTCGCCAGGGCGCTGAACGTCGTGGGCCTGATGAATACGCAGTTCGCCATCCAGAACGGATTGATCTACCTTCTGGAGGTCAATCCGCGGGCCTCGCGGACCGTGCCCTTCGTGTCCAAGGCCATCGGGTTGCCCCTGGCCAAGGTAGCCGCCAGGACCATGGTCAACATCTCCCTGGCCAAACAGGGCGCCACCACGCAGCGGATACCAGGCTTCTACTCGGTCAAGGAAGCGGTGTTTCCTTTCGTGAAGTTTCCGGATGCGGATCCCATCCTTGGACCAGAGATGAAATCCACCGGTGAGGTCATGGGCACCGGGCGCACCTTCGCCGAGGCCTATGCCAAGGCCCAGATTGCCTCGGGGGTCACCCTGCCGCGGCGGGGAACGGCCTTCCTGTCAGTGCGCGACCGCGACAAGCCCGCCGCTGTCAACCTCGCCCGGCTGCTGCTCGACCGGGGTTTCGATCTCATAGCAACCGGTGGTACGGCGGTTGCGCTGGCGAAGGCGGGGATACCCTGCCGGCGGGTCAACAAGGTCCGTGAAGGCCGCCCCCATGTGGTCGACATGATCAAGAACTCGGAGATCAGCCTGATCGTGAATACGACGGAAGGGAAGCAGGCCATCCGGGAATCGCTCTCGATCCGCGCTGCTGCCGTGCATCGGAAGGTCACCTACTACACGACAATGCCAGCGGCGCTCGCCACGACTTACGCACTCGATTACCTGGACAGCGCGAGTGTCAACAAGCTCCAGGACCTGCATGCGGGAGTCGTGATGTGAAAAGGGTTCCGTTGACCATTCGTGGCGCCGAGAAGATGCGCGAGGAGATCCGGCGTCTGAAATCGGAATCCCGTCCGCGTGTGATCCGGGCCATTGCCGAAGCACGCGGCCACGGCGATCTCAAGGAGAACGCCGAGTATCACGCCGCCAAGGAGGAGCAGGGCTTCATCGAGGGCCGCATCCGGGAGCTGGAATCCCAGTTGTCGAACGCCGAGATCATCGATGTGGCACGCCTGGTTGGGACCACCAGGGTGGTTTTTGGCGCGACCGTCAGCCTGATTGACGAAGAGGACGGCAGGCAGGTGCGCTATCAGATCGTCGGCGAGTACGAGGCGGACATGAAGACCGGGCTCATTTCAATATCTTCCCCGCTGGCCCGGGCCCTGATCGGCAAGGAAGAGGGCGACGTGGCCAGCTTTGCCGTTCCGGGGGGCGAAAAGAACCTCGAGATCGTTGTCATCACCTACCAGTAGCGGTCTGGCCGGCCGGCAGGGCAAGCCGGGGTTCCTCCGGGGACACCCGGTAGAGCACCGCGACGTTGCCAATCCGCGCGATCAGGGTGGCCCCGGTGCGGTCTACAATCCCGGCTATGGCCAGTCTGCGTGCCTCCCGGTCACCGCCCGCGACCCTGATCTTGACCAGTTCGTGGTGGGCAAGCTGCGCCTCAAGCTCTGTCAGGAAGGCAGCGGTGATGCCCGCGGAACCCAGGCGTGCCACCGGATGCAGCGCGTGGGCGAGTCCCCGCAGATGCCTGCGCTGCTGCTCGGTGAGTTTTGCCGCGGGGGCTGCCATGGTGCCGGAGTATAGCCCGGCCCTGCCGCCGGCCGGATTGCCTGCCGGGCTCCCGGCCTGATGTCGAGAAGCTTTTCCAGCGCCCGATGGAAGGCCAGGCAGGCCAGGGACCCTTATGTACGCAAGGCTCATGAGGAAGGCTGGCGGTCCCGGGCCGTGTTCAAGCTGGCCGAGATCCAGGGCCGCAACCGGCTGATCCGGCCCGGTGCGGTCGTGGTCGACCTCGGGGCAGCGCCCGGCGCCTGGAGCCAGTTTGCGGTTGCCGAGGCAGGTCCGCGGGGACGGGTGGTGGCGGTTGACCTGCTGCCCATGGAGTCCCTGCCCGGCGTGACGTTCATCCAGGGGGATTTCCGGGAGGAGGCTACGCTGAATGCCCTGCGGGACGTGCTGGCCGGGGAGCGTGTGGACCTTGTCCTTTCGGACATGGCCCCCAATATGAGTGGTACGCGGGCGGTGGATCAGCCCCGGGCCATGCACCTCGCGGAACTGGCCGCTGACTTTGCGACCCAGGTCCTCCGGCCGGGCGGGAGTCTGGTGGTAAAGCTGTTTCAGGGCGAGGGTTTCCAGGAGTACGTGACCGCGCAACGCAGCCGTTTCGGAGCACTCCGGATGCGCAAGCCGGCGGCATCGCGGGCGGGTAACCGGGAGACTTATCTGGTGGCAGGAAACTTCCGGTTATAGTAGGGTCCAAGTGCACGCAATGACGACATTTTGACGACCCGCAATGCGTCCCGGCAGCATTCCCCGCTAATCTGACCAGCCGGTTTGCGCGAATGGATTCATGAGAGGCAGAAACCCTGTGCTGAATGACCTGGCCAAGAACATCATCCTGTGGATTGTCATCGCCATCGTGCTGCTGACGGTCTTCAACAGTTTCGGTACGGGCGAGCGCCAGCAGGTTGGTGTCGAGTACTCCGAATTCCTTGACATGGTCGCCACCGGCCAGATCAGCCAGGTGGTCTTCGAGGGCGACACGATTCGCGGTACCCGCCAGTCCGGCGAGCGCTTTACCACCTACAGCCCCGAGACCGACAACACGGCCCTGATTGGCGAACTGAAGCGCTACAACGTCCGGATCAGTGCCAGTGCGCCGAGGGGGCAGAACATTCTTGTCAGCCTGTTCATCAACTCGTTCCCGGTGCTGCTGCTGATCGGCGTCTGGGTGTACTTCATGCGCCAGATGCAGGGCGGAGCCGGCGGCCGTGGCGCCATGTCCTTCGGCAAGAGTCGCGCCCGCCTGCTGGGCGAGGATCAGGTCAAGATCACCTTTGTCGACGTGGCTGGTGTCGAGGAAGCCAAGGAGGAGGTATCGGAGATTGTCGACTTCCTCAAGGATCCGGCCAAGTTCCAGCGCCTCGGGGGCAAGATCCCGAAGGGGGTGCTGATGGTCGGGTCGCCCGGAACCGGCAAGACGCTGCTGGCCCGAGCCATCGCCGGCGAAGCCAAGGTGCCGTTCTTTACGATCTCGGGTTCCGACTTTGTCGAGATGTTCGTTGGTGTCGGCGCCTCCCGTGTCCGCGACATGTTCGAGCAGGCCAAGAAACACGCGCCCTGCATCATCTTCATCGACGAGATCGATGCAGTCGGTCGCCATCGTGGTGCCGGCCTCGGTGGTGGACATGACGAGCGCGAACAGACACTGAACCAGTTGCTGGTCGAAATGGACGGCTTCGAAGGCAACGAGGGCATCATCGTCATCGCGGCCACCAACAGGCCTGACGTTCTCGACCCGGCACTGCTTAGGCCAGGCCGCTTTGACCGGCAGGTCGTGGTGCCGTTGCCGGATGTGCGTGGCCGGGAGCAGATCCTGAAGGTTCACATGCGCAAGGTGCCAATGGCGGATGATGTACGGCCCGGCATCATCGCGCGTGGCACGCCGGGATTCTCCGGCGCAGACCTCGCAAACCTGGTTAACGAGGCGGCGCTGTTTGCCGCCCGCGCCAACCGTCGCACCGTAACGATGGAGGAGTTCGAGAAGGCCAAGGACAAGATCATGATGGGCGCCGAACGGCGGTCCATGGTGATGAACGAGTCCGAGCGCCGGCTCACTGCCTACCACGAGGCAGGACACGCGATAGTCGGCCTGTCGGTTCCGGATCATGATCCCGTTTACAAGGTCACGATCATCCCCCGGGGCCGGGCTCTTGGCGTAACCATGTTCCTGCCAGAAGAGGACAGGTACAGCTACAGCAAGCGCCGGCTCAACAGCCAGATCGCGAGTCTGTTCGGCGGGCGTATTGCCGAAGAGATTATCTTTGGGCCAGATGCCGTCACCACCGGTGCGTCCAATGACATTGAGCGCGCAACGGATATCGCCCGCAATATGGTCACCAAATGGGGACTCTCCGATCGCCTTGGCCCACTGACCTACACCGAGGAGGATGGCGAAGTATTCCTGGGCCGGACGGTAACCCAGCACAAGCAGGTTTCGGATGTCACGATCCACGCGATCGACGAGGAAGTGCGCAAGATCATCGACAGTAATTACCAGCTGGCCTCCGACATCCTGACCCGGAACGTCGATCATCTGCACGTGATGGCCGACGCGTTGATCAAGTTTGAGACGATTGACGAGTCCCAGATCCGGGACATCATGGCCGGCAAGGAGCCCCGTCCGCCGGAGGGCTGGGACAGTTCCGGATCCGGTTCGGCTCCCGGCAGCAACTATGGTGGCCCGAAGCCCACGCCCGGGGAACCCGGTATTGGCGAGCCGGCCAGCCAGCATCGTACCCGCACCTAGTCAGTAGCCAGGCCCGCGCATCGGCGCGGGCCTGTGACTTCCGGCGTCACCTGTCACGCGCTATGGGATATTCGCTGTTTCCCCGCCGCGTTCTGCCCGACCGCTGCCTGGTAATGGGCATCCTCAATGTCACACCTGATTCCTTTTCGGACGGTGGTCTGTTCCGCAGTCCGGACCGTGCCATCGAGCACGGTCTCGCGATGGTCAGGGCTGGTGCAGATCTGGTTGACATTGGGGGGGAGTCCACCCGTCCCGGCGCGATCCCGCCTGGCGCGGACGAGGAGATGGCCCGTGTATTGCCGGTAATCAGTGCTCTCCGCCGGCATTCTGACCTTCTGATTTCCGTGGATACCAGTGAACCGCTGGTCATGCGCGCCGCCGTTGCGGCCGGTGCCGATATGCTGAACGATGTGCGCGCCCTGACACGGCCCGGTGCCCTTGAGGCTGCCGTCGAGGCGAAGGTTCCGGTATGCCTGATGCACATGCAGGGGGAACCCCGCACCATGCAGACGTCCCCCGCCTACGATGACGTCGTCTCCGAGGTGCGTGCATACCTGCTGGAACGGGCGGGGCATTGCGTCGCAGCAGGCATTGCCCGGGATGCGCTTATACTCGACCCCGGCTTCGGCTTCGGAAAATCAGCGACGCACAATCTCGCTCTGTTGCGTGACCTTGGTGGCCTGGTGGCTGCCGGATTTCCGGTACTGGTAGGCCTGTCCCGCAAGTCACTGATTGCCTGTCTGCTTGGCCCGTCGCCGTCCGCGCCGCCGGAGTTCCGGCTCGCCGGCAGTCTGGCGCTCGCGCTGGCGGCCCGGACCCGGGGCGCACGGATCGTCCGTGTGCATGACGTGGCCGAGACGGTACAAGCGTTCCGGATCATGGACGCACTGGAAGGGAAGGCATGAGCAGGCAGTTGTTCGGGACCGACGGAATTCGCGGCCGCGTGGGTGAACATCCCATGACGGCCGAATTTGCCCTGCGCCTGGCCAGCGCTGCCGCCCGGGTGCTGGCCCCGGCGGGTGGGAAGGTCCTCATCGGCAAGGACACCCGGGTGTCGGGCTACATGTTCGAGTCTGCCCTGGAGGCGGGATTCGTGGCCGCCGGCATGGATGTCCTGCTGGTGGGTCCCATGCCCACACCCGGGATTGCTTACCTGACCCGTACGCTCGGCGCCGACCTCGGAGTCGTGATCAGTGCCTCCCACAACCTCTTCGAGGACAATGGCATCAAGTTCTTCGATCGGGAGGGCGGCAAGCTCTCGGATGATGTCGAGTCAGCCATTGAGGACCGGCTGGTGGAACCCGCGATCACCCGGGAGTCGGGCCTCCTCGGCAAGGCCACCCGTGTCGAAACCGCTCTTGGTGCCTACCAGGCATTCTGCATCTCGACAGTACCCGCGGATTTCCGCCTGGATTCGCTCAAGGTCGTGATCGACTGTTCACATGGGGCCGCCTATAAGGTCGCGCCCCGGGTCCTGTCCCAGCTGGGCGCCGAGATCGTCCCGATCGGGTGCTCCCCCAATGGCAGGAACATCAATGACGGTTGCGGTTCCACCAGGCCCGAACTCCTGCGCCTGACAACGACGGGTGTGCGTGCCGACCTGGGCATCGCGCTGGATGGCGACGGCGATCGGGTCCTGATGGTTGATCACGAGGGGAACCTGATTGACGGCGATCAGCTGTTGTGGATCCTCGCCAGCGCTCTGCATCGCAAGGGAGAGCTGACCGGACCGGTGGTAGGTACGCTGATGAGCAACTTCGGCCTGGAGCGCAGCCTTGGCGAGCTGGGCGTCGCCTTCCTCCGGGCCAAAGTTGGCGATCGCTATGTCCTCGAAATGCTGCGCGAAACCGGCGGCCGGCTTGGAGGGGAGACCTCCGGGCACTTGTTGTGCCTCGACAAGACGACCACCGGTGACGGGCTGATCAGCGCCCTGCAGGTGCTAGCTGTAATCCGGGAATCCGGCCGCACGCTGGCCGACCTGGTAGCCGGCATGCAGCGTTATCCGCAACGACTGGTCAACGTCCGCGTCCGGGAGCGCATCGACCTCGACGCCTGCCTGCCGGTGCGCACCGCGATCCACCGTGCCGAGGCGCAGCTGGCTGGCCGCGGGCGCGTCGTGCTCCGGGCATCAGGTACCGAGCCCGTCGTCCGGGTGATGGTGGAGGGGGTCGATCAGGCTGAGGTGGAGCAGCTGGTCGACGAGCTGGCCGCCACCGTGCGGAACAGCGCCGCCGCCTGATTTTCCGGAGCAGGCACCGATCTGTTGCGTTGCTTTCCACCGGTAACAACGCTAACCTGCGCCGTCTTTTCTGCGGGCTCCCCGGCCTGGAATCATGGCAAACAGGCGGCCACTCGTTGCCGGCAACTGGAAGTTGAACGGCAGCCGGTCAGCAAACCGGTCCCTCGTGTCGGCCATCCTGGATGGCCTGCCGGCTGAGGCCGGCGTGGACGTCGTGCTGTGTCCCCCGTTCGTCTATCTGGCTGAGGTCTCGGCTGCTACTGCCGGCCGGGCAAGGGTCGGCGCCCAGGACCTCGCAGCCCAGGAGTCCGGCGCGTTCACCGGAGAGGTTTCCGCGCCAATGCTGCGCGACGTCGGCTGTGACTTCGCGATAATCGGCCATTCCGAGCGACGGGCGCTGTTTGGTGATACGGACGAGCTCGTCAGCCTCAAGGTGCTTGCGGCCCTGGCTGCCGGCCTGCGTCCGATCCTGTGCGTAGGCGAGACACTCGAGGAGCGTGAATCCGGCCAGACGCTGGCGGTAGTCAACCGCCAGCTGGGGGCGGTGCTCGCCGCTGTTGATCCCGACCGGTTCCGCGGGGCCCTGATCGCCTATGAACCCGTGTGGGCGATCGGCACGGGACGCACCGCGACACCCGCCCAGGCCCAGGACGTACACCGGGAGATCCGGGCCACCCTGGCGCGTCGCGATGCTAGAATGGCGGACGAAATTCGGCTCCTGTACGGGGGCAGCGTCAAGGCATCCAACGCGAAGGACCTCTTCGCGATGCAGGACATCGACGGCGGATTGATTGGTGGCGCTGCATTGCTGGCCGCCGAGTTTTTGAGCATTTGCAGGGCGGCGACTGGCCAATGACGACCTTTCATACCATCATCCTGGTGATCCACGTACTCATAGCCGCTCTGATCGTCGGTCTCGTTCTTATGCAGCGTGGCAAGGGGGCTGATGCCGGAGCCGCATTCGGTGCGGGGGCATCGGGCACGGTTTTCGGTGCGCGCGGTTCGGCCAACTTCCTGTCCCGCTCGACAGCCGTACTGGCGTCCTTCTTTTTCGCAACCAGCCTGGGCCTCGCCTACCTCGGTTCCCAGCGCCAGGTGCCGCCGAGCCTCCTTGATGCCGTGCCGTCGGCAACAGCACCGGTGGTGACGGGCATGCCCGAGCTGACCGGGACTGCCCCCGGCACCCCCGCCGCGGTTCCCGGTCCGGCAGATCCGGCGGCCGGCTTGCCGGCCATGCCGACTCCGGCGGCGCCGGCTGAGTAGCTGATTGATCGACTAAAGCCGACGTGGTGGAATTGGTAGACACACCGTCTTGAGGGGGCGGCGGCGCAAGCCGTGTGAGTTCGAGTCTCACCGTCGGCACCACCAGTATGTTGTTTGAGTCCCGCGCGCGCAGGCCGCGCAGCCGTCCAGGGTTGAAGGAGCACCCGTGCTGACCAACTATGTACCCGTGCTGGTTTACCTGTGCGTGGCACTGGGTATCGGGCTGATTCTCCTCGGTCTGGGCTTTCTCATCGGGCGCGGCCGGAAGTATCCGGAAAAGCTCTCTGCCTACGAGTGCGGTTTCGAGGCCTTCGAAGACAGCCGCATGAAGTTCGATGTCCGCTACTACCTGGTGGCCATCCTGTTTATCGTGTTCGATCTGGAGATCGCCTTTCTGTTCCCGTGGGCTGTCACCCTTGAAGAGATCGGCGTCACCGGCATCCTGGCGATGGGAGTATTCCTCGCCATCCTGGTCGTGGGCTTTGTCTACGAGTGGAAGAAGGGCGCCCTGGAATGGGATTAGCCGAGCCGCTCCCCGATCTGCTGCAGGATCGCGGCTTCGTCGTGACGAAGCTTGACGACCTCATCAACTGGGCACGCACCGGATCACTCTGGCCGATGACGTTCGGACTGGCTTGCTGTGCGGTCGAGATGATGCATGCGGGCGCTGCCCGCTATGACCTCGATCGGTTTGGCGTGATCTTTCGACCGAGCCCGCGTCAGTCTGACGTGATGATTGTGGCGGGGACGCTCACCAACAAGATGGCACCGGCCCTGCGCAAGGTCTACGACCAGATGGCCGAACCCCGCTGGGTGATCTCGATGGGTTCCTGCGCCAACGGGGGAGGCTATTACCATTACTCCTATGCCGTAGTCCGCGGTTGTGACCGCATCGTGCCCGTTGATGTCTATGTGCCTGGCTGCCCACCGACTGCAGAAGCGCTCCTGTACGGCATCATCCAGCTGCAGAACAAGATCCGCCGCACGAATACGATCGCCCGATGAGCCCCCGACTGGATGCACTGGCCGCTGCCCTGGGCGGGCGATTCGGACCCGCCCTGACCCAGGTTCCCTCCACCTGTGGCGAACTCGGCTTTGAACTCCCGGCGGGTGAACTGATCCCGATCGCGACGATGCTCCGCGATGATCCGGCCTACGATTTTTCCCAGCTCATTGACCTCTGCGTCGTGGACCGCCTGACCTGGGGTCAGGGCGAGTGGGAGACGCAGGACGCAACCGGCGAGGGTTTCAGCCGGGCCGTGGTCCAGGCCACCATTCTCTGTGATCCCGCCGCCGAATTCGATCCGCGGCGGTTCGCTGTTGTGTACCACCTGCTCTCCCTCAGCAACAACGTCCGCCTGCGACTGACGGTCTACACCGGCAGCGGCAACCCGCCAGTCGTGCCTTCCGTCGTGGGCGTCTGGGCATCTGCAAACTGGCATGAGCGGGAGGCTTTCGACCTCTTCGGCATCCTGTTTGACGGTCACCCTGACCTGCGCCGGATCCTCACGGATTACGGGTTCATCGGCCATCCGTTCCGGAAGGATTTCCCGTTGTCGGGCAACCTCGAGGTGCGCTACGACCCCGAGCAGGGCCGCGTGGTCTACCAGCCGGTCTCAATCGAACCCCGGACCCTGGTCCCGCGGGTAATCCGCGATGACAATCGCTATGCGCCGGAGCTTCGGGACGGGACGGACGCCGGGGACACCCACCGTGGCTGAGTTCCGCAACTTCACGCTGAATTTTGGTCCCCAGCATCCGGCCGCCCACGGTGTGCTGCGACTGGTGCTCGAGATGGACGGCGAGACCGTCCAGAAGGCTGATCCGCACATCGGACTGCTGCACCGGGGCACCGAGAAGCTGGCCGAGAGCAAGCCTTTCAACCAGAGCATCGGCTACATGGATCGCCTCGACTATGTGTCCATGATGTGCAACGAGCACGGCTATGTACTGGCCATCGAGAAACTGCTGGGCGTGAGGCCGCCGATTCGCGCCCGCTACATCCGTGTGATGTTTGATGAAATCACACGGATCCTCAACCACCTGATGTGGCTGGGGGCGCATGGCCTGGATATCGGTGCGATGACAGTATTTCTCTACTGTTTCCGCGAGCGGGAAGATCTCATGGACTGCTATGAGGCGGTATCCGGGACCCGCATGCATGCAACCTATTACCGGCCGGGCGGCGTCTACCGTGACCTCCCGGATGCGATGCCGGCCTACCAGGCATCGTCGCGCCGGACGCCCGCCGAGGTGAAACGGCAGAACGTTTCCCGCGAAGGTACGCTGCTCGACTTCCTCGAAGCCTTCACCGACCGGTTCCCGGGCTGCGTGGACGACTATGAGACCCTGCTGACGGACAACCGGATCTGGAAGCAGCGCACCGTCAACATCGGCGTTGTCAGCCCGGATCGCGCGCTCCAGCTCGGTTTTACGGGGCCCATGTTGCGCGGCTCAGGCGTCGAATGGGACCTGCGGAAGAAGCAGCCCTACGAGGTATACGCGGACCTGGATTTCGACATCCCGGTAGGTGTCAACGGGGACTGCTATGACCGCTACCTCGTGCGGATCGAGGAGATGCGCCAGTCGAACCGTATTGTCCGGCAGTGCATTGACTGGCTGCGCGCCAATCCGGGTCCTGTAATGCTGGCCGATCGCAAGTTCAGCCCTCCGACCCGGGAAGAGATGAAGGGTGACATGGAATCCCTCATCCATCATTTCAAGCTCTTTACCGAAGGCTACTGCGTCCCGGCCGGCGAGGCCTACGCAGCCGTGGAGCATCCCAAGGGGGAGTTCGGTGTGTACCTGGTTTCCGACGGGGCGAACAAGCCCTACCGGCTCAAGGTCCGGGCGCCCGGCTTCTCTCATCTGGCCGCGATGGCCGAGATGGTCGAGGGACACATGCTGGCGGACGTGGTGGCCGTGATCGGTACGCTGGATGTCGTCTTCGGGGAGATTGACCGTTGAGTTCGGGGGAAGGCATGGCAGCAGGCCCCGGGGTGGCAAAGGACCCGGCACCCGGGCTGTCGGTGCAGGTGCAGGCGGAAATTGACCGCTGGCTGGCCCGTTTTCCTGCCGGTCGGCAACGATCGGCGGTGATCGCGGCGCTGCATGCGGCCCAGCACGAGAATCATGGCCATCTCACCCGGGAGGTGATGGAGGCCATCGCCGCCTATCTGGCTCTGCCCGCAATCCAGGTATTCGAAGTGGCGTCCTTCTACTCGATGTTTGAGACCCGGCCGGTGGGGCGCCACAGCATTTCTGTCTGCACCAACATCTCCTGCATGCTCTGTGGCGGTGAGAAGATCCTTGCCCATGTGGAGAAGAAGCTGGGCATCAAGGTGGGTGAGAGCACGGCGGATGGCCAGTTCTACCTCAAGAAGGAAGAGGAGTGCCTCGCCGCCTGTTGCGGGGCGCCGATGATGATGGTGGATCACCGCTACTACGAGAACCTGACGCCGGCGCGGGTCGACGAGATCCTCGACAGCATTGCCGGGGCCATGGAGGGCGGTCATGACTGAAGCAGCCCGGTACGGGCAGAACCTCGTCTGTTTCGCCACGCTCGGGCACACCGATCCGGCCAGCCTGGCCACGTACCGGAAGCTGGGTGGCTACGAGGTCTGGGAGCAGATCCTCTCCGGCGCGCTCACCCGTGAGCAGGTGATTGATGGCGTCAAGGCTTCCGGCCTTCGGGGCCGGGGTGGCGCGGGTTTCCCGACGGGCGTCAAGTGGAGTTTCATGCCCAGGGATGCGCCCGGCCAGAGGTATGTGGTCTGTAACTCCGACGAGAGCGAGCCCGGAACCTGCCATGACCGCGAAATCCTGCGCTACAACCCACACGCCATCATCGAAGGCATGGCCATCGGCGGCTTCGCGATGGGCGCAACCGTGGGCTACAACTACATCCGCGGGGAGTTCCTTGACGAGCCGGTGCCGGTTTTCGAAGCGGCCGTCGCAGAGGCCTACGCTGCCGGACTGCTCGGCCGTAATGTTCGCGGATCCGGAATCGATTTCGACCTGCATACCTTTGTCGGCGCCGGCGCGTACATCTGTGGCGAGGAGACCGCGCTCCTCGAATCCCTCGAAGGCAAGCCTGGCAAGCCCCGCTTCAAGCCGCCGTTTCCGGCCGGCTTTGGCCTGTACGGGCGGCCTACCACGATCAACAACACGCAGACCTTCGCATCCGTGCCGACCATCCTGCGCCGCGGGCCCAAGTGGTTCGCGGATCTGGGGCCCGACGGTTCGGGCGGGACCGCACTGTTCTCGGTGTCCGGTCATGTACAAAAGCCCGGCAACTACGAGTTGCCGATGGGCATTCCATTCCGCGACCTGCTGGATATCTGCGGGGGCATGAAGGAGGGCCGGGTACTGAAGGCGGTGATTCCGGGTGGATCCTCGGTGCCTGTCGTGCCCGCAGCAGCAATCATCGACGCCACGATGGACTACAACGGCCTGAAGAAGATTGGTAGTTCCTTCGGCACCGGGGCGGTGGTCATCATGGATGACACGACCTGCATGGTGGCAATGCTCCGCCGGATTTCGCGCTTCTATTACGCGGAGTCCTGTGGGCAGTGCACACCCTGCCGGGAGGGCACCGGCTGGCTTTATCGGGTGCTGTCCCGAATCCTCGATGGCGGGGGGCGCGAGGACGATCTCCGCCTGCTCCTCGACGTGGCCAATCGCATCGAGGGTCACACGATCTGCGCGCTCGGCGATGCCGCTGCCTGGCCTGTGCAGAGTTTTCTCCGGCACTTCATCCATGAGTTCAGATACATGATCGAAAACGGCGGACGTTCAATCGTGGATCCCCGGTCGGAGGCCGCCTGACCCGTGCCGGACAACACGATCCGTATCGAGGTCAATGGCGTCGGGCTGGATGCGAGGCCTGGCGAGATGCTGATTGCCGTCACCGACCGGGCGGGGATCTACGTGCCGCGTTTCTGCTATCACCCGAAGCTGTCCATTGCCGCCAACTGCCGGATGTGTCTCGTCGAGGTTGCCAACGCCCCGAAACCGCTGCCCGCCTGCGCAACGCCTGTGACCAATGGCATGAAGGTCGAGACGAAGTCTGCGAAGGCCATTGGTGCCCAGAAGGCCACGATGGAGTTCCTGCTGATCAATCACCCTCTGGACTGTCCGATCTGCGACCAGGGCGGCGAATGCGAGCTCCAGGACCTCGCCATGGGCTTCGGCCGGGATGTTGCCCGGTTTACCGAGCGCAAGCGTGTCGTCAAGGACAAGGACATCGGTCCCCTCGTATCCACCGACATGACCCGCTGTATCCACTGTACCCGCTGCGTGCGCTTCGGCCAGGAAATTGCCGGTATCCAGGAACTCGGCACCATCGGGCGCGGCGAGCGTATGGAGATCAGCACCTTTGTGGAGAAGAGTGTCGATCACGAACTTTCAGGCAACATCATCGACCTCTGCCCGGTCGGTGCCCTCAATAGCAAACCCTACCGGTTCAGTGCCCGGTCCTGGGAGATGCAGGCTCTCCCGACGGTTGCGCCTCACGACTGCGTAGGCTCGAACATGGACGCGCACGTCCTGCTCGGCAAGATCAAGCGTATGGTCCCCCGGGCCAACGAGGCCATCAACGAAACCTGGCTCGCCGATCGGGACCGCTTCAGCTACGAGGGCGTCTATGCAGCCGATCGCCTGCATGAACCCATGGTGCGCCACGATGGCGTATTGCGGCCTGTCAGCTGGGAACTGGCACTAAAGGCTGCGGCCGACGGCCTGTCCCGGACGGCAGGTGCCGGTGGCGAAGGTATTGGTGCCTGGGTGTCGCCGTCGAGCACAACCGAGGAGGGCTTCCTGCTCCAGCGACTGTTTCGACACCTCGGGTCCGATAACCTCGATCACCGGCTCCGCCGCCGGGATTTCCGGCTCCAGGAACGGGACCCCGTTTTGCCCGGGCTGGGCATGCAGCTGGCCGACATTGAAGCCGCCGACGTGGTAGTCATCGTCGGGTCCGATATCCGTCGGGAAGCTCCGTTGCTCGCGCACCGGGTCCGCAAGGCGGCGCTGCGCGGTGCAGCCGTGATCTTCGTGAACCCGGTGCGTTACGAGTACCTCCATCCGGTTGCCGGCTACCTGGAGACAGGCCTCGATCTGGCCGCTGGCGTACGCCAGCTGGCTGACGGCGACGGGAGCGGCGCTCAAGCCTCTCTTGCTGCGCAACTTGCCAACGCAGAGCGTGGTGTCATCGTGCTCGGACAGCTGGCTGCGCAACATCCGCGTTTTGCAGACCTGCGCCAGGCCGCCGGCGATCTCGCCCGCCAGACCGGGGCGCGACTGGGCTACCTGACGGCCGGCGCCAACAGCGCGGGTCTCGCCCTCGCGGGCGTTCTCCCGCACCGGGGCCCCGCCGGGGTGCCCGTGGAGCGGGCCGGGCGCAACCTGCCGGAGATGATTGCCCGGCCACCCGACGGGCTGGTGCTGCTGCATGTGGAGCCGGAAGCGGACTGTGGGGATGGCGCGGGGGCGCTCGCAGCCCTCGGCGACGCCCGCTTCGTGCTGGCGCTGACGCCGTTTCTGGGCCTGTCCGTGGCGGCTGAGGCCGACGTCGTACTGCCGGTCGGTACCTTTGCCGAGACCGCTGGCACCTTCGTGAACTGCGCTGGCAGCTGGCAGAGCTTCGGGGGTGTCGCGAGCCCGGTAGGCAACAGCCGTCCGGCGTGGAAGGTCCTGCGGGTCCTCGGCAACCTGCTCGGGATGCCCGACTGCGAGTACGCTACGGCTGGCGAGATACTGGCGGCTGTCCGCCGGGTGGCGGGCGATATCCAGGCAGACAACACGGTAGCCCAGACTGCCATTCCGCCGGCTACGACACCGGCCACCGTGAGTCTGGCCGAGCTGGACGTACCCATGTACCAGCTCGACGCGCTGCTGCGCCGGGCCACCTCCCTACAACAGACCAGCGAGGCGCTCTCGGTGGCCGGGTCCCCGGTCCCGGCCGCCCGGCGCAACGCCTGAGACCCGGCCCCGTGAACGCAGTCAGTTTTCCTGCAAGCGCCTGGCTGGCCCTGCCCGCCCTTGTGCGGGAACTGCTGGTGATCGTCGGCCAGATCCTCGCACTGACCGTGGTGGTTATCCTCTGCGTGGCCTTTCTCACCTACCTTGAGCGGAAGGTGATCGGCTACATGCAGAACAGGATCGGCCCAAACCGCGTGGGGCCCCGGGGCTGGCTGCAGCCCTTCGCCGACGTGATCAAGCTGCTGCTCAAGGAGGTGGTCGTTCCCTCCAGCGCCAATCGTTTCCTGTTCATCGTGGCACCCCTGCTGTCGATAATCCCGGCACTGGCTGCCTGGGCCGTGATCCCCCTGTTCCCGGGCTTTGCGATTGCAGATATTGATGCCGGCCTGCTGTACGTCCTCGCCCTCACATCACTGGGCGTCTATGGCGTGATTCTGGCCGGCTGGGCATCCAACTCGAAATATGCCCTCCTTGGCGCCATGCGGTCGGCCGCCCAGATCGTGGCCTATGAGATCGCGATGGGTTTCGCGCTGGTGGGTGTGCTGATGGCCGGCGGGAGTCTCAATCTCGGGAAGATCGTCGAGGCCCAGTCCGGAGGCCTCTTCAGCTGGTTCTGGCTGCCGCTGTTTCCGCTTTTCGTCGTTTACTTCATATCCGGCGTGGCGGAGACCAACCGGGCTCCGTTTGACGTGGCAGAGGGCGAGTCGGAGATTGTGGCCGGCTTTCACGTCGAATATTCCGGCGTGGCCTTCGCCATCTTCTTTCTCGCTGAATACGCCAACATGATCCTGATTGCCGCACTCACTGCGGTACTGTTCTTTGGCGGCTGGCAATCCCTGTTTGCGGGCCCTGTGTTTGCGTTTCTCGACGGCAGCATCCTCCAAGTGATCCGGGCACCCGGCATCCACTGGCTGGCCTTCAAGATCGCGTTCTTCCTGTTCTGCTTTCTCTGGTTTCGCGCCACATTCCCGCGCTACCGCTATGACCAGATCATGCGCCTGGGCTGGAAGGTTTTCATTCCAGTTACCATCGTCTGGATCATCGTGGAAGGTGCCATGGCCGTGTTCCAGGTGGGACCCTGGGCCAGCTGACACAAGGACAATGTGATGACCACGAACTCATTCGCCGACGTGATCAGGAGTTTTACGCTCTGGGAACTCCTCAAGGGGCTGCGACTCACCCTGGTAAATCTGTTCGTGCGCAAGGTGACAATCCAGTACCCGGAGGAGAAGACCCCCCAGTCGCCCCGCTTTCGCGGTCTTCATGCCCTTCGTCGCTACCCCAACGGGGAGGAGCGCTGCATAGCCTGCAAGCTCTGCCAGGCCGTCTGCCCTGCCGCGGCGATCACCATCGAGTCGGATACAGGACCCGACGGGACCCGCCGAACCACCCGTTACGATATCGACCTGTTCAAGTGCATCTATTGCGGGTTCTGCGAAGAGTCGTGCCCGGTGGACGCAATCGTGGAGACCCGGATCTTTGAATACCACATGGAGAACCGCGGCGAGAACATCATGAACAAGGACAAGCTGCTGGCGGTAGGCGACAAGTTTGAGGCCATGATTGCGGCCGACCGTGCTGCCGACGCCCGCTACCGCTGAAACCCGCCTGCGAGCCAGATACAGATACAGATGTTCCAGACCCTGCTCTTCTACGGCCTGGCCACGGTGCTGCTTGGCGCCGCAATCGGCGTGATCACCGTCCGCAATCCGGTCCACGCGGCGCTGTGGCTGATCCTGGCCTTCGTGACCAGCGCGGTGCTCTGGCTGCTGCTTGAGGCGGAGTTCCTGGCGATCGTGCTGGTGCTGGTGTACGTCGGTGCGGTGATGGTGCTGTTCCTGTTCGTGGTGATGATGCTCGACGTGAACACCGCCAGCATGCGCGAGGGCTTCCTCCGCTATGCGCCGGTCGGGGCGATCGTCGCGGGCATCATCAGCCTCGAGATCGGCTTCGTCATCTGGTTCCGAAGCAGCGGCCTGCCCGTTGGCAGTGAGCTTGTGCCCCGTGGTGCCGACTACTCGAGCACCGAAGAACTCGGCAAGGTCCTTTACACGCAATACCTGTATCCGTTCGAGCTTGCGGCCATGCTCCTGCTGCTGGCGATCGTTGCGGCCATCCTGCTTACCATGCGTCGCCGGCCGGGGCTCAAGGTGCAGGACGTGGGCAAGCAGGTCGCCACGCGTCGTGCCGACCGGATACGAATCGTTGCCATGAAGTCGGAGCAGGAATGATGGTGGGGCTGGAACACTACCTGAGCCTGTCTGCCCTGCTGTTTGCGATCAGCGTCGCCGGCATCTTTCTCAACCGCAAGAATGTCATCGTGCTGCTGATGTGTGTCGAACTCCTGTTGCTGGCCGTCAACTTCAACTTTATCGCCTTCTCACGCTACCTGGATGATCCGGCCGGCCAGGTCTTCGTCTTCTTCATCCTCACGGTGGCGGCTGCCGAGGCAGCCATCGGACTCGCCATTCTTGTCGTGCTGTTCCGGACGAGCCGGAGCATCAACGTGCAGGAACTCGATGTGCTGAAGGGGTAACGGCGTGGAGCAGATTTACCTGGCCATCGTGCTTTGCCCCCTGGTGGCCGCTATCGTCGCGGGACTGTTCGGCGGGCTGATCGGCCGCACCGGAGCCCACACGATTACCATCCTCGGGGTGGGCGTTTCCTTCGTGCTGTCGCTGATGGTGCTGAAGGCTCAGGCCTTCGACGGCGCCCCGGCATTCAACGGATCCATCTATACCTGGGCACTGGTCGATGGCATCCAGATGGAGGTCGGGTTCCTCATCGACCGGCTGAGCGCCCTGATGATGGTGGTGGTTACGTCCGTGTCGCTGATGGTGCACATCTACACCATCGGCTACATGCATGATGATACCGGCTATCAGCGTTTCTTCAGCTACATCTCCCTTTTCACCTTCGCCATGCTCACGCTGGTGATGTCGAACAACTTCCTCCAGCTGTTCTTCGGCTGGGAGGCGGTTGGCGTGGTGTCGTATCTGCTGATCGGCTTCTGGTACACGCGGCCGACGGCAATCGTCGCCAATCTGAAGGCCTTTCTTGTCAATCGCGTGGGGGACTTCGGCTTTCTTCTTGGCATCGCGCTCATCCTGGCGGCGAGCGGCAGCCTTGACTACGCGACGGTGTTTGCCAAGGCGCCGGAGATGAGCACTCAAACCGTCGAGGTCATTCCCGGGGTGTCCTGGTCGCTCCTTTCGGTGGGCTGCATCCTGCTGTTCGTCGGCGCGATGGGCAAGTCCGCCCAGATGCCCCTGCATGTGTGGCTGCCGGACTCGATGGAGGGTCCCACGCCGATCTCGGCCCTGATCCATGCGGCCACGATGGTGACTGCGGGGGTGTTCATGGTGGCCCGGATGTCACCGCTGTTCGAGTACTCTGCGACGGCCCTGACAGTCGTGCTGGTGGTCGGCGCTACGACGGCCCTGTTCACGGGCTTTCTCGGCATCGTGCAGAACGACATCAAGCGGGTGGTGGCCTACTCAACGCTGTCGCAGCTCGGCTACATGACAGCGGCGCTCGGTGCGAGCGCCTACGCAGCCGGCATCTTCCACCTGATGACGCACGCCTTCTTCAAAGCCCTGCTGTTCCTGGCGGCCGGCTCGGTGATCATCGCGATGCACCACGAACAGGACATCCGGCGGATGGGCGGGTTGCGGCGCTACCTGCCCATTACCTGGCTGACCTGCCTGATCGGTACCCTGTCACTGATCGGTTTTCCGGGGTTTTCCGGCTTCTTCTCGAAGGACGCCCTGATCGAGGCGGTCGGTCATGGCACCGGGCCCTGGTCAACCTATGCGTTCTGGTGCCTGCTGATCGGGGTGTTCGTCACCTCCCTGTACTCGTTTCGCATGTACTTCCTCGTGTTTCATGGCCGGGAGCGCATGGACGCTGACACCCGGGATCACCTCCATGAGTCGCCCTGGGTGATCACCGTGCCCCTCATCCTGCTTGCCATTCCTTCCGTGATCCTCGGCTGGCCCACCGTGACCTCAGTGGTCTTCGGCGACTTCTTCGGTCAGTCGATCTTCGTCCTGCCGGCCAACGATGTGCTCGCCGAGCTGGGCCGTGACTTCAAGGGACCCGCTGCCTACATCCTGCATGCCTTCGCGGCACCGGTGCCATACCTGGCCCTGGCCGGCGCGGTGGTTGCCTGGTACCTGTACCTGCGAAATCCGGGCAGCCTGCCCGCCATCACCGGGCGACTTGCCGGGCTACACAAGCTGCTGCTCAACAAGTACTACTTCGATGACTTCAACGAGCGGATCCTGGCGAGGGGCAGCCGTAAGCTGGGTGAACTCCTCTGGCGAGTCGGCGATATCACCATCATCGACGGGGCACTCGTCAACGGCACTGGCCGGCTGGTCGGGCTGGCATCGCGGGTGATCCGCCAGTTGCAGAGTGGCTACCTGTACCACTATGCGTTTGCGATGATTGTCGGCCTTGCCCTGCTCGTGGGCTGGCTCGTGATTGGAGCCTGAGGCGTGGCTATTCCCGACATCGGCCTTCTCAGCCTGCTCATCTGGCTGCCAGTGCTGGGCGGGCTGCTGGTGCTGTGCCTGGGGCCGGGAGAGGGCGGTAGCCCCGGGGCCGGGCGGATCGCAGCACTGGCGATCTCGACATTGACCTTTGTGATCAGTATCCCGCTGTGGACCGGCTTCAGCCTCGCCACTTCGGACATGCAGTTCGTCGAGC
Organism: uncultured Chromatiaceae bacterium; assembly: GCA_964407855.1. GTDB lineage: Bacteria > Pseudomonadota > Gammaproteobacteria > Steroidobacterales > SHZI01. The sequence continues at coordinate 66,424 of CAYOXI010000001.1, read as the reverse complement.
GCCTGCCCTGGATCCGCACCTTCAACGTGGAGTACTACCTGGGTGTGGATGGCTTCTCCATGCCGCTGATCCTGCTCACCACTCTTCTGACGCCGGTCGTCGTGATCGCTGGCTGGAACGTCATCCAGGACCGGCCGAATCAGTACTTCGCCGCCTTCCTGATTCTGGAGGGCCTGATGATCGGCGTGTTTTCAGCGCTCGATGCCCTTCTGTTCTACGTGTTCTGGGAGGCCATGCTGATTCCGATGTTCATCATCATCGGGGTCTGGGGCGGCGCTCGCCGGGTGTATGCCACTGTCAAGTTCTTCCTCTACACCTTCCTGGGCTCGGTATTCATGCTGATCGCGCTGATCTACATGTACCTCCAGTCCGGCAGCTACAGCATCCTGGATTTTCATGCACTGCCACTGAGCCTGCCTGAGCAGACGCTGATCTTTCTCGCCTTCCTGGTGGCCTTTGCCGTCAAAGTACCCATGTGGCCAGTCCATACGTGGCTGCCGGATGCCCACGTTGAGGCCCCGACCGGTGGCTCGGTAATCCTGGCCGCCGTGCTGCTGAAGATGGGCGGCTACGGCTTCATCCGTTTCAGCCTGCCAATAACCCCTGATGCCAGTGCCGAGCTGGCCTGGCTGATGATCGGCCTGTCGCTGACTGCAGTCGTCTACATCGGCCTGGTGGCACTGGTCCAGCAGGACATGAAGAAGCTGATCGCCTACTCGTCGATCGCGCACATGGGCTTCGTGACCCTGGGCTTCTTCGTCGCCTGGGGCATTGTCGACAGGACTGGTTCCACGGCCGGCGTGGGCATGGGAATTTCCGGCGGCATGTTCCAGATGATCTCCCATGGTTTCATTTCCGCAGCTCTTTTCCTCTGTGTGGGCGTGCTTTATGACCGGCTCCATAGTCGGGAAATCTCTGCCTACGGTGGTGTCGTGAATGTCATGCCGCGCTTTGCCGGTTTCATGGTTCTTTTCGCCCTCGCCAACGCCGGACTGCCGGGAACCTCAGGGTTCGTTGGCGAGTTTCTGGTAATCCTGGCTGCCTTCAAGGCCGGTTTCTGGTACGCGTTTGTCGCGGCAATCACCCTGATCCTGGGCGCGGCCTATTCATTGTGGCTGGTCAAGCGGGTGATCTTTGGTCCGGTCGGCAGCGAGGCCGTTGCGGGTCTCACGGATGCGTCGCGTCGTGAGCTCGGAGTCCTGGCGCTGATGGCTGCCGGCGTGCTGATCATCGGCCTGTGGCCAGCCCCACTGGCCGATGTGATGGCCGCCAGCATTGATCACCTGGTCCTGCAGATCATGCAGACCAAGCTGCAGGCGGTGCCATGAGTTCGCTGGCCACCGACCTGCTTGCGGTCCTGCCCGAGATCATCCTTGCGGCGGGGCTGTGCCTGATCCTGATCGTGGATCTGTTCCTCAAGGACAGTGCGCGGGATGTGACTTATCTGCTGACCATCGGGCTGCTCGTGGTCGTTGCCTGGTCCCTGCTGGGGACTGGCGCGGATGGCCTGCCGGTCCTGGCCTTCGGCGACTCATTCATTGGTGACGGTCTTGCGCGGGTCCTGAAGCTGTTCGCCGTGGCGGTCGTTGCCACGGTTTTCCTTTACGCCCGGCCGTACCTGCGCGTCCGGGGCCTGCATCATGGTGAATTCTATCTGCTGGGCCTGTTCGGCCTGCTCGGGATCATGGTCCTCGCCTCGGGCTACAGCCTGCTCGTGAGTTACCTCGGTCTGGAGCTGCTGTCACTGAGCCTGTACGCCATGGTCGCCTTTAACCGGGAGTCGCCGGTGGCCGCCGAGGCTGCCATGAAGTACTTCGTCCTTGGTGCTATTGCATCCGGGATCCTGCTGTATGGAATGTCCCTGGTCTATGGCGTTACCGGCACCCTGACGATCCCCGGTATCCAGGCGGCCGTGGCCGGGGGGCAGGCGGGGTCCGTGCCACTCTGGCTCGGACTTGCATTCCTGGTCGGGGGAATCGCCTTCAAGTTTGGTGCCGTACCGTTTCACATGTGGGCGCCGGACGTGTACCAGGGCGCCCCTACCGCGGTGACCCTGTACATCGGTACGGCACCGAAGCTGGGCGCTCTCGCCCTCGGCGTCCGGATACTGGTGGAAGGGTTACCGGACCTGGGCGGCTACTGGCAGGTGATGCTGGGCGTCCTGGCGGTGCTGTCGCTGCTGCTGGGCAATGTCGTTGCCATTGCGCAGACCAACCTGAAGCGGATGCTGGCCTATTCGACCATTGCCCATGTGGGATTCATCCTGCTGGGCTTCGTGGCGGGGAGCCCGGAGGGTATCCAGGCCGCACTGTTCTACACGGTGATCTACGTCATCATGGCGGCGGCCGCTTTCGGTTTTCTGGTCCTGCTCAGCAGTCGAGGTGAGGATGTGGAGGAACTCGACGACCTGCGCGGCCTCTGGCAGCGCAGCCCGTGGTTTGCCCTGATGATGGTCCTGATCATGGTCAGCATGATCGGCGTGCCGCCGCTGGCCGGCTTCTATGCCAAGTGGTGGGTGCTTTCGGCGCTGCTCGATGCCGGCTATCTCGGTCTGGCCATCGTGGCGGTCGTCGCTTCGGTGATCGGCGCCTACTATTACCTGCGGGTTATCCGGCTCATGCTCTTTGACGACGGTGGCCGGGCCCATGCCGACGGCGTGCCGCTCGACGTCCGGGTCGTACTGTCCGCCAACGCCTTGCTGCTGGTCCTGATAGGGCTACTCCCGGACCGGCTGCTGGACCTCTGCGCCCGGGCCGTCGGCCTGCTTTGAGTGCCGGCCAGGGCAGGGTGTTGCCTCGGTGATACGAAGTGGCTAACATATGCGACTTGCGCGGGTGCGGGGTGGAGCAGTCTGGCAGCTCGTCGGGCTCATAACCCGAAGGTCGCAGGTTCAAATCCTGCCCCCGCTACCAACTAACAGCTAGAAATAGCCCCGCCTGGGGCTATTTTTGTTTTGCGGCAGGGGTTTGGCAGGCCCCCAGGGGTGAGGGACTGACAGGTGGGCCGATGGCCCATTTTTTTTCGGGGTGCCGTTGGCGCGCCGGGATGCGGAAACGATGAGCGGAACCAGGGACCAAGTGGCTGCGTTGCTGGAACCGGCCGTCGAGGCCCTGGGCTATGAGCTGGTGGACCTGGAACTGAACCCGGGTGGCGGACGCCTGGTACTGCGGCTCTTCATCGATCGCGATGCAGGGATTCGCGTCGAGGACTGCGAGGCCGTCAGTCGCCAGGTGAGCGCCGTGCTGGACGTCGAGGATCCGATTCGACGGGACTACGACCTCGAGGTGTCCTCACCCGGGCTCGACCGGAAGCTGGTCAAGCCGGCGCATTTTGACCGCTTCGCCGGTCATGCGGTGCAGGGACGTTTGCGGCGGATGATGGACGGCCGGCGACGCTTTACGGGCACCCTGATTGCCCGCCATGACGCGATGCTGACGATCAGGGTAGACGGCAGGGATCTGGTGATCCCCATTGAGGATCTGGAAGTCGTCCGGCTGGTGCCGGAGTTCTGAAGGTAGACAGACCATGAACAAAGAGATTCTGATGGTGGCGGAGGCCGTCTCGAACGAGAAGGGCGTCGACCAGGAAATCATTTTCGATGCGCTCGAGTCAGCGCTCGCGTCGGCAACGCGCAAGCGTTACAGCGAGGATGTTGAGGTGCGCGTCAGCATCAATCGGGATACCGGTGACTACGACACTTTCCGTCGCTGGAAAGTGTTTGCGGACGAATCTACCGAGCTCGAGGTTCCTGAGCGCGAGCTGCGCATGATCGACGCCGTGGATGTGGATCCCGCAGCTGAACCGGGCGGTTATGTGGAGGAAGCCATTCCTTCCGTCGGCTTCGGCCGCATCGAAGCCCAGACTGCCAAGCAGGTGATCGTCCAGAAGGTCCGCGAGGCCGAACGCCGCAAAGTCGTTGAGGAATTTGAAGGCCGGGTCGGCCAGCTGCTTTCGGGCGTCGTCAAGCGCGTGGATCGCAACGGCGTGTTCATTGACCTTGGCGGCAATGCGGAGGGTTTTGTGCCCAGGGAGAACATGATGCCCCGCGAGCCCGTGCGCCCCCAGGACCGGATCAAGGCGCTGCTCCGGGAAGTTCGCTCGGAGCCTCGCGGCCCGCAGCTTTTCCTCACCCGAACCTCACCGCAGTTCCTGCTCGAGCTCTTCAAGCTCGAAGTTCCCGAGGTCGGCCAGGGCCTCATCGAGATCCTCGCTGCTGCCCGCGATCCGGGCCTGCGGGCCAAGATAGCCGTCAAGAGCAACGATCGGCGGATCGATCCGGTCGGGGCCTGCGTTGGCATGCGCGGCTCGCGTGTGCAGGCCGTCTCCAATGAGCTGGCAGGCGAACGGGTTGACATCATCCTGTGGAATGAGAGCCCGGCGCAGTTCGTGATCAATGCCATGTCGCCGGCGGATGTGAGTTCCATCGTCGTGGACGAGGAATCCCACAGCATGGATATTGCTGTCCAGGAAGACAAGCTATCCCAGGCGATCGGTCGGGGTGGGCAGAACATCCGGCTGGCCAGCGAGCTGACGGGCTGGGAGCTCAATGTCATGACCGAGGCCGCTGCCGAGGAGAAGAGCGAGAAGGAGTCCCGCAGCCTGCTCGAGCTGTTCCAGCAGAAGCTGGACGTTGACGAGGAAGTGGCCCTGATCCTGGTGCAGGAGGGCTTCTCCAGCATTGAGGAAGTTGCCTATGTTCCCACCAACGAACTCCTTGGAATCGAGGAGTTCGATCAGGACATCGTCGACGAACTGCGCAACAGGGCCCGCGATGTGCTTATCACGCAGGCGATCCAGAGCGAGGAGAAACTGGACACCGCCCCGCCGGCCGAGGATCTGCTCAACCTCGAGGGCATGGACCCCGCCCTGGCCGTGCGACTGGCATCCCGCGGCATCCGTACCCGCGATGACCTGGCCGAACAGGCCGTAGACGACCTCGAAGGTGTCGAGGGGCTCGACCCGGCGCGGTCGGCGACGCTCATCATGGCGGCCCGCGCCCATTGGTTCGATCAACAGGAGGCGGCCGGTTGAGTAGGCGTTCAGCGTTCACCGGCGGAGCAATTCTATGTCGGACGTGACCATTTCCCAGTTTGCCGAGGTCCTGAAGATCCCGGTCGAGAAACTGCTCTCCCAGCTTGACCAGGCGGGTATTGCGGTGCGTGGCGCTGACGATGTCATCAGCGATGATGCGAAACGCGAGTTGCTGACGCATCTGCGGCGGACTCATGGCCATGACGAGGGCGAGGCTGCCGCAGCTCCCCGCAAGATCACGCTGAGCCGAAGGTCCCAGTCGGAAATCAAGGTGGCGGGCAGCCAGGGGCGTGCCAAGACCGTCACCGTCGAGGTTCGCCGGAAGCGCACCTATGTGAATCGGGATGTCCTTGAGAAAGAGGTCAAGGACCAGCAGGAAGAACTCGATCGGCAGCGCCAGGAAGAAACTGAACGGCTTGCCAGGGCCCGCGCCGAACAGGAAGCAGCCGAACGTGCCGACCAGGAGCGGAAAGACAAGGAAAAGGCTGAAGCCGAGGCCCGCAAGCTGGCCGAAGAGGAGGCGCGCAAGGCCGCAGAGCAGTCACTGCGGGATACCGAGAAGGCCCACGGCGCTGAAGAAGCGCGCAAGCGTGATGTCGAGGCGCGGGTTCGCAAGGAGTCGGTCAGCAAGCGCGATGTAATCCGGGAAGTCGAGGAGCTGATCCTCGCGCCCGACGATGATGCTGTCGATGACAAGCCAAAGACTGCAGGACGGCAGGAGCTGCATGTCTCGGCCGATATCAGCAGCCGCCGCAAGAAAAAGAAGACCCGCCGCCGCACGGTTTCAATGCAGGTGGATACCGGCCGGCACGGCTTTGAGCGCCCGACTGCGCCGGTGGTGCATGAGGTACAGATTCCCGACAGCATCAAGGTCGGTGAGCTGGCGTCACGCATGGCCGTGAAGGCCAACGACGTGATCCGAGCATTGATGAAGCTCGGTGTAATGGCAACCATCAACCAGGCGATTGACCAGGACACGGCCACCCTCGTCGTGGAGGAGCTTGGTCATGTGGCGCTGGCAGTGCAGAGCGAGGATATCGAGTCCGGGCTGCTGCCACCGACCGAGGAGCAGGGCGAAGCGGTATCCAGACCCCCGGTCGTGACCATCATGGGGCACGTCGATCACGGCAAGACCTCCCTCCTGGACTACATCCGGCGCACCAGAGTGGCCGCCGGCGAGGCCGGTGGCATTACCCAGCACATCGGCGCTTATCACGTGGAAACGCCCCGGGGCTGGATTACCTTCCTTGATACCCCCGGCCATGCCGCCTTCACGGCCATGCGTGCCCGTGGTGCCAAGGTGACCGACATTGTCATCCTCGTGGTGGCAGCAGATGACGGCGTCATGCCACAGACGGAGGAGGCGGTGATGCATGCCAAAGCCGCCAACGTGCCGATGATCGTGGCAGTCAACAAGATCGACAAGGGCGGCGCCGATCCGGACCGCGTCCGGAATGAGCTTAGTGCCAAGGGCGTGCTGCCGGAGGAGTGGGGCGGCGATACCCCGTTCGTCAATGTCTCGGCGCAGACCGGTGAAGGTATCGAGAAGCTGCTGGATTCGATCCTCCTGCAGGCCGAAGTCATGGAACTGAAGGCGGTCGCCGAGGGTCGCGCTGCTGGCGTGGTTCTGGAGTCCAGCCTCGAGAAGGGTCGCGGCGCGGTAGCGACTGTACTGGTCACCCGTGGCTGCCTGAAGCTCGGGGATGCGCTGCTCGCGGGCCATGAGTATGGCCGGATCCGGGCCATGACCGATGCTGCCGGCCAGTCGGTGACTGAAGCCGGACCGTCAAAGCCCGTCTCCGTACTTGGCCTGTCCGGTACGCCGAATGCCGGCGACGATGCGCTCGTTCTCGAGGATGATCGCAAGGCCCGTGAAGTAGCCCAGTTCCGCCTGGCCCGCAGCCGGGACGTGAAGCTCGCACAGCAGCAGTCCGTCAAACTGGAGGACATGTTCAGCCAGCTGGCTGGCTCCGGTGCCAAGTCTGTTCAATTGCTCATCAAGGCGGATGTTCAGGGCAGTGTCGAGGCCTTGCGCGATGCCATGAACAAGCTCGCTCACGAAGAGGTGGGAGTGAAGGTCATTGGGACCAGCGTCGGTGGCGTCACCGCCTCCGACGTCACGCTGGCGGCTGCCTCGAACGCCATCATCATCGCCTTCAATGTCCGTGCCGACGGACCGGGCAGGGAAGCGATCAAGGAGACTGGCGTGGATGTTCGCTACTACAGCGTCATCTACCAGGCCATTGACGACGTCAAGGCCGCCATCAGCGGCATGCTTGCCCCGGAAATCCGCGAGACCATTGTTGGCCTTGCGGAGGTACGCGAGGTATTCCGCTCGCCGAAGTTCGGCAACATCGCGGGTTGCCTCGTGAGCGAGGGCTATGTCCGACGCAACAACCCGATTCGCGTCCTGCGCAACAACACCGTTATCTATCAGGGCGAGCTCGAATCCCTGCGCCGCTTCAAGGACGATGTAGGAGAAGTGCGGGCCGGTACCGAATGCGGAATCGGTGTCAAGAACTACGACGACGTCAAGCCGGGCGACCAGATCGAGTGCTACGAGCAGGTCACCATCGAGCGGACGTTGTGACCTGACACCAGGTCCGGCAACCAATGGCCCGTGAGTACCCCCGCAGCCGGCGGATAGAGGAGCAGATCCAGCGCACCCTGTCCGAAGCGATCAGGAGCCAGCTACGGGATCCCCGGGTGGCAGGTATTGTGCTGACCGAAGTGCGTGTCACCCGGGACCTCAGCGTGGCAAGGATCAGCTACGGCGTCCTGGGACCGGAGTCCGGGGACACCCCGGAAGTCCGGGCAGGCGTCCAGGCAGGGCTGCAGAGTGCCGCCGGTTTCCTGCGTTCCCGGCTGGCCCGCACCCTGGCTACCCGGACGGTACCGGAGCTGCGCTTCAGCTACGACGAGGCGGGAGCCCGGGGCCGGGCGCTGGAACAGCTGATCGACACCGCAGTGGACGAAGACGTGATGCGGTCCAGGGATGAGTCCTCCGGACCCACCGATCCGGCCTCATGACTGTGGAGGGCAGGACGCGAAGGGCCCTGGATGGGCTCCTGCTGCTGGACAAGCCCTCCGGAATTACCTCGAACAGGGCGCTCCAGCAGGTCAAGCGGCTCTTCGCGGCCCGCAAGGCTGGCCACACCGGCAGCCTGGATCCCCTGGCGAGCGGCATGCTGCCACTGTGTTTCGGTGAGGCCACCAAGTTTGCGGGCTATCTGCTGGACGCAGACAAGACCTATCTCGTCCAGCTCCGGTTCGGCATCCGCACCGATACCGGCGACGCGCAGGGCCAGGCAGTTGCCACCGGTCCCAGGCACCAGGTGCCCCGGGACGAGCTGGCTGCGGCGCTGGCCGCCTTTATCGGGCCGCTGCAGCAGGTTCCACCCATGTACTCGGCCCTGAAACAGCAGGGTCAGCGACTCTATACCCTGGCCCGGGCTGGCCGGGTGGTGGAGCGGCCCCCGCGACCGGTGGTCATCCACAAGTTCGCAATTGAGACCTATGCCCCCGACACGCCGGTTCTGCAGGTCCGCTGCAGCAAGGGAACCTATGTGCGCTCGCTGGTCGAGGACCTGGCCAGTCATCTGGGAACCCTCGCCCATGTCGCCGCCCTCCGGCGCACCGGTGTGACCCCTTTCGACGAGGCGCGCATGCACACCCTGGATACCGTCGCAGAGGCCGCCAGCCGTGGCACAGACGCGCTGGACGCCCTGCTGCTGCCCCTGGAGGCCACCCTGCCGGACTGGCCGTCCCTTGTCCTGGACGCCAACCAGGCCGCCTCCCTGCTTCGCGGGCAGGGCCTGGCCCTGGAGGCGGGCAACCCCGCCGGGATGGTCCGTCTGCACGGTCCCGGGGCCAGGTTTCTCGGCATCGGGGTCCTGGCGCCCGACGGCCGACTGGTTTCCCGCCGACTCCTGGCTGTAAACGCCGGCGACCTGCCACCCCGAACTGGCACCGGGCTGTAACTTGAGGCGCCACATGGTTAGAATACCGCCCGAATTAACGGGCAAATTTGCTAACGCAACAGGAGATGGCTGGAATGCCACATACGGCTGAAGACAAGAGCAAGATCGTAGCGGAGCACAGCCGCGGTCCGGCCGACACGGGATCACCGGAGGTGCAGGTCGCCCTGCTCTCCGCCCGCATCAACGAACTGTCGGGCCATTTTGCCCAGCACAAGAAAGATCACCATTCCCGTCAGGGGCTCCTTCGCCTGGTCAATCAGCGGCGCAAGCTGCTGGATTACCTGCGGACGAAGAACAGCGAACGCTACAAGACCCTGATTGAGAAGCTCGGCCTGCGCCGTTAGCCGGTCCGGGCTTTCTGCCCCATCCTGAGTCTGCAGCGCAGGCGCCTCCGGTGCCTGGCTCAGGTTTCCATTTCCGGAATCTGATTTGAGGAATCCAACGTGACAACGACCAAGAAGACTTTCTCCTACGGGTCCCACGACGTCACCATCGAAACAGGCGAGATCGCCAGGCAGGCGGGTGGCGCGGTCCTGGTCACGATGGGAGAGACGGTGGTCCTGGTGACGGCAGTGGCCAATCCGGATGGCAGCAGGCCGCGGGATTTCTTTCCGCTGACCGTCAACTATCAGGAAAAGACCTACGCGGTCGGCAAGATTCCGGGCGGCTTCTTCAAGCGGGAAGGGCGACCTTCGGAGAAGGAGACCTTGCTCTCCCGGCTGATTGATCGACCTGTGCGTCCGCTCTTCCCCAAGGGCTTTTTGCATGAGGTTCAGGTCATTGCGACCGTGATGTCCATGGATCCGGAAGTCGATTCGGATGTTGCGGCAATGCTGGGTGCCTCAGCCGCCCTGTCACTCACCGGAGCGCCTTTCGCGGGACCCATCGGCGGCGCCCGTGTTGGCTATGTGGACGGGCAGTATGTCCTGAACCCCACGGCCGCCCAGCTCAAGCTCTCCACGCTGGATCTGTTTGTCGCCGGCACCGCCAAGGCCGTGCTGATGGTGGAGTCAGCTGCCCAGCAACTTCCAGAAGAGGTAATGCTGGGTGCGGTGATGTTTGGCCACGAGCAGATGCAGGTCGCAATCGAGAATATCCGCGCGCTGGCTGCCGAGGCCGGGCGCCCCGCCTGGAACTGGAAGGCGCCAGTTGCGGACCCGACGCTGGCTGATGCCGTGGCCGCTGCTGTCGGTGATGGCCTTGCCAGGGCCTACAAGTTCCAGGACAAGCTGGAGCGCCACGCCGCGATCGCGGCCGCGAAGGCAGCGGTGATCGAGAAACTGGCCACCGGTGCCGACAATGCTCCCTCCCGGGATGCGGTCGTCGATGCACTCAACCGTCTGGAAAAGAAGGTCGTGCGCAGCCAGGTTCTGAATGGCGAACCGCGCATCGATGGCCGGGATACGCGCACCGTTCGGCCGATCACGATCAGGACCGGCGTCCTGCCGCGCACCCACGGTTCGGCCCTGTTCACCAGGGGTGAGACCCAGGCAATCGTCGTCGCCACGCTGGGTACCGACCGCGATTCCCAGATCATTGATGCACTCACCGGCGAATACCGGGATCGCTTCATGCTCCATTACAACTTCCCCCCGTACTGCGTCAATGAAACGGGCATGGTTGGCAGTCCGAAGCGCCGCGAGATTGGCCATGGCCGACTGGCGCGCCGGGGCATTGAGGCCGTGCTGCCGGACATGCAGGCCTTTCCGTACGTCCTGCGCGTTGTTTCCGAGATCACCGAGTCCAATGGCTCGAGTTCCATGGCGTCAGTCTGCGGCACCAGCCTTGCGCTGATGGATGCCGGCGTGCCGATTCTGGCCCCGGTGGCCGGTGTGGCCATGGGCCTGGTGAAGGACGGTGATCGCTACCAGGTACTGACCGACATACTGGGGGACGAAGATCACCTCGGCGATATGGACTTCAAGGTGGCTGGCAGCGCAAAGGGCGTTACTGCCCTGCAGATGGACATCAAGATCGATGGCATCACCCGGGACATCATGGCGAACGCCCTCGAGCAGGCCCGGGAAGCGCGCCTCCATATCCTTAAGCAGATGAACGCAGTCCTGCCGACGCACCGCCAGCAGATGTCAGACTGGGCACCGACCATCATCACCATGAAGATTGATCCCGAGAAGATCCGGGACGTGATCGGCAAGGGCGGCTCGGTGATCCGGGGCATCACGGAGGAGACTGGTGCTTCCATCGATATTGACAATGATGGCACCGTGAAGATCGCGTCGGTCAGTGCCGTTGCCGGACGGGAAGCCAAGGCCCGGATCGAACTGATCACGGCCGATGTTGAGGTGGGACGGATCTACGAGGGCCGGGTGGCGCGGCTGATGGATTTCGGCGCCTTTGTCACCATCCTGCCGGGCCGGGATGGGCTGGTGCACATTTCCCAGATCTCGGAAGAACGGGTCGAGCGCGTAGGCGATCGCCTCCGGGAGGGGGACATTGTCCAGGTCAAGGTCCTGGAAGTTGATCGCCAGGGGCGGGTGCGGCTGAGCATGAGGGGACTGGACGTCGCCTGACGTCCAGTCCCCTCATCAAGCCAGGCTGGTAGCAACTGACCTGTGCCCAATCCCTGTTCAGGGGGATTCAGCTGACCGCTGATACCCCGACAGGGCTGTGGGGTACGCCGGAAGCCGCAATCGGGCGACCGGGTCCGGTCAGCGCCCCGCGCAGCGCACGGTCAAGGCGCCCCGCGAGCTCCGGGTCCCGATCCTGGGTACCAAGACGGATCATGCCCGCCAGGAATTCCGGGCTCAGGACGGGGGCGACCCCCCTCTGACCCTCAGCAATGATCTGCAGAAGGACGGGGGTGGTGATATCGGTCCCCGTGGCCTGCTCGACGACCCGGACCTGGGACCCCTTGAGAATCATCTCCCGAAGGTCATCCAGATTCACGTAGCGGCTCTGGGTCGTGTCATACAGGCGCCGGTTGACATACTTGCGAATCAGTCTCTGCTCGTTCATTGCGGGTCCTTCCTTAGTTCCAAGCCTCAGGGCCGGACCGGAGTCCGGCATCTTGTTGCCCCCAACACCCCTTATAGACCAATTCGCTGCCAACGAAGTTCGCGATGCAGCTGAAAAAAGAAATGCCAGCGCGAGGCTGGCATGAGGAGCAAAAACCCTTATATAACAGTTAAATATGCGTAGTTTCTAAAGGTTCCCTTATTCACCGGCGCAGGCAGCCGGTCTTCACCGGCGTCCTCCGGTCGCTAGCGGTAGCGGTCGTCCCGCTCGCCGTACTGCTTCTCGGCCAGTTCCCTTCGTTCCTGCGCCTCGACGGACAGGGTAGCAACGGGCCGGGCCTCGAGGCGCTTCAGTCCGATCTCCTCGCCGGTTTCCTCGCAATACCCGTAGCTGCCGTCTTCGATGCGCTCCAGGGCGGCATCGATTTTCTTCAGCAGTTTGCGTTCCCGGTCCCGGGTACGCAGCTCCAGTCCGAACTCGGATTCCTGCGTGGCGCGGTCGTTTGGGTCGGGGAAGTTGCTGGCCTCGTCCTGCATGTGGTGGACGGTACGGTCGACCTCATCCATCAACTCCCGCTTCCAGGCCAGCAATATGTGCTGGAAGTGCTCGAGTTGCCGGGGGCCCATGTACGTTTCGCCGTGCTGTGACTGGTAGGGCGGAATGCCATGAATCAGTGCGTTGGGATCGGTACGGGGCAGAGAAATGCGCGGACTCCTGCGTGCTGCAGGCGGCTTGCGGCCGCTGGTTCTGACGATACCCGGCGTTGTCCGGATGACTGTCTCCTTTACCGGCGCAACCTTTGCCTTGGCCTCCCTGGCAACCTTGGGTGCCGGACGCTTTGACGCTGTGCCGTCCGGTGTCCGGGTCGATCTGGTCAGCTTCGTCTTCGCGGCGGGCTTGGCCGGGGCAGCAGCCCTGGACCTGGTTCCGGCCTTGCGGGGTGCGGCTGGTGACTTGGGTGCGGACCGCGCCTTTGCGGGCGCCTTGCGCGCAGTCTTGGTTGAAACCTTGGCGGGCGCCTTGGTTGAAG
>CAYOXI010000001.1:0-53307 GCA_964407855.1 uncultured Chromatiaceae bacterium | reverse complement strand
GCGGGCGCCTTGCGCGCAGTCTTGGTTGAAACCTTGGCGGGCGCCTTGGTTGAAGCCTTGCGAGGTTCCGGACGTCCACCACGGCTTTTACCGGCCTTGCCACCCTTCGCGGCTTTCCCGCCGCTGGTCTTGCGCGTGGTGCGCTTTGCTGCAGACATATGCCGGACTCTGTCGAAAACGAAGCGCCGGATTATACATAGGCAAGATCAGCGGGGAAGCCTGCCGGTCCGGCCCCAGAAGGGGGACGAGGCTCAGGGCCCGGGTGGTCGTTTCCGGCGGCGCTGCAGGCAGGGTGCCGCAGAGGCGTCAGTCCGGCTCAGTCGGACCCGGCAGGTGGCAAATCGACTGCCACCGGAGCATTCCAGCCGGCCCGTCGATGCTCTGCAACGACCGAGGTATGGATCCCGCCCCGAACATTGAACACGGCAGTGAGCCTGAGGAAATTCGGGTCGATGGCCCGGACCAGGTCGTGGGCTATCCGGTTGGTGACAGCCTCATGAAAGGCACCGACATTGCGAAACGCCCAGATGTAGTTTTTCAACGCCTTCAGTTCTATACAGAGGGTATCAGGCACATATTCGAGGTGCAGTGTCGCGAAGTCCGGCTGTCCGGTCCGGGGGCACAGGCAGGTGAATTCGGGAATGCGCATCCGGATGGTGTAGGGCCGCGACAGTTCCGGGTTCGGGAACGTCTCCAGTGACGCATCGGCAGGATCAGGCATTGACAAAGGGCTCGACCATCGACATTGCGGGTTGCAACCCGCGGAGCATTCCGGGCGCGTTACGCGCTTGCTGATTTAATCTACACTAGCGCGCAGTTTACCGTTAGCCTTATCAGCTTCATCGGGGGCCGGCGTCACCTGCTTATGCGACTCAGCAAGATCAAACTTGCGGGCTTCAAGTCCTTTGTAGATCCCACGACGGTCCACCTGCCCAGCAACCTGGTCGGGGTGGTGGGCCCGAACGGCTGTGGCAAGTCCAACGTGATTGACGCCATCCGTTGGGTCATGGGCGAAACGTCGGCCCGTCACCTGCGCGGCGACTCGATGGAAGACGTGATTTTCAACGGTTGCAGCACGCGAAAGCCGGTTGGTACGGCCACCATCGAGCTGTTTTTCGACAATTCAGCGGGCACGCTGGGCGGGCAGTATGGCAGCTATGCCGAGATTTCAATCCGGAGAACTGTCGCCCGGGACGGCCAGTCCCAGTATTTCCTGAACAACACCCGCTGTCGCCGCAAGGACATTACCGGCCTGTTCATGGGCACAGGCCTGGGACCCCGCAGCTACGCCATTATCGAGCAAGGTATGGTTTCGCGGCTCGTGGATGCCAAGCCGGAGGAGATGCGGGCCTACGTTGAGGAAGCGGCCGGGATCTCCCGGTACAAGGAACGCCGCCGGGAGACCGAAACCCGGATGCAGCACACCAGGGACAACCTGGCACGCCTGACTGACCTGCGCGAAGAGGTGGAGAAGCAGATCCGGCATCTGCAGCGGCAGGCACAGGTGGCCGAGCGGTACCGGACGCTCAAGCAGCAGGAGCGGCAGCTCGACGCCGAACTGCTGGCCATGCGGCTGACCGAACTGGACGGCAGGCTCGGGAGCCTCCGGAGCGAACTCTCGGTCCGCCAGACTGAACTTGAGGGCGCACTGGCTGGCCAGCGCCAGGTGGAGCTGGAGATCGAGCAGTACCGCTCCGATCACGGTGCTGCAAGCGAAGCCTTCACCGCAATCCAGGCGCGGTACTACGCAGTTCAGGGCGAAGTTGCCCGACTGGAGCAGGCCCTGACGCACGCCCGGGAGCTGCGCGAGCGGGAACTGCGGGAACTCGCCAAGTGCCAGGCTGAACTTGAGTCTGTGGGCCGCGAGGTCGGGCAGGACACCGAGGTCCTGCGCAGTATCGAAGAGGGGTTGGCGGGATTCGAGCCCCGTCTTTCGATGGCCCGGCAGCAGGAGAGCGCGGCAGTCCGCCTTCTCAGGGGAGGTGAGCAGGCACTGACCACATGGCAGGAAGACTGGCACGCTTTCAATCTGGAGGTCAGGGAGCAGGAGCAGGCCCGTCAGGTTGAGCAGACCCGACTGGAACATCTCGATGCCCATGCATCCCGGCTCAACCGGCAGCTGGAAGCTGTCGAAGGTGAGCGGTCGTCGATTTCGGTCGTCGACCTGGAGGCGCGCCTGGCTGCCATCAATGCCCGTCAGGCAGAGAGCCGGGATCTCCTGCGGTCCGAGACCGGCTCCCTCGAGGCCGTGACGGCCGAGCTGAGCCGCCAACGCGAGATCGAAAAGCAGTCTGGTGCTGACATCGAGCAGTTCCGGGGGGAGCTTGAGTCCCGACGGGGGCGTCTGGAGGCCCTGCGGGCCATACAGGCTGCGGCGCTTGGCAACGAGGAGGAGACCCTTGGTCGGTGGCTGGACCGCGAGGGTCTTGGAGCAAGCCAGCGGGTGGTCCAGCAGCTGGTGGCCGAGGAACAGTGGACGCGGGCCGTCGAGACCGTGCTGGGCGATTTCCTGCAGGGTGTCCTGCTCCCTGACCTTGCACGCCACGCGACCAGCCTGCCGGAAACGACGCTGGTGCTGGTCGATGCTGGTGCGGCGTTTACGCCGGTGCCGGACCATAGCCTGGCAGCCCGGGTTCAGAAGGCAGGACCGCTGCAGGGCTATCTCGCGGCCATACGTTGTGCCGAGTCACTGGATGATGCCCTCCGGATGCAGGACACCCTGGCGCCAGGCGAGTCCGTGATCACTCCCGACGGAGTCTGGCTCGGTCCTGGCTGGCTCCGCGTCCACCGCGGACAACGCTACACAGGGATGGTGGCTCGCGAGCAGGAAATCCGCCAGCTCGAGCGTGCGGCAGCCGGCGATGCCGAGCAGATCGCGACCCTCAATGCGAACCGTTCTGCATTGCGTAGTGCCATCGACCAGCTTGAACGCCAGCGTGCGGAAGCCCAGGACCGACTCACCGACGCCAATCGTCTCAGCCTTGAATCCGCATCCGTGGCAACCTCGCTGCAAGTCGACCTGCAGCGTGCCCGTGAACGTCTGCACGCCCTGTCCCACGACAGCGATGCCGTCCGGGATGAACTCGCGGAGCTCGCCGATGTCATTGGCGACGCGCGCGCGCGGTTGCAGTCGGCTGAATCCCGACTCGCCGAGCTGGAGGCCCAGCGCGGGCTCCGCCGTGAACAGCAGGACTCGCTACTGGCAACCTTCACCGCTGCGCGGGAAGCCGCAGACCAGCACCGGGACATCGTTGCCCGGATCCTCATCGAGTACGAAAGCCGGAAAGCAGCCGAAGGCGCTGCCCGCGCGGCACTTGAGCGGGTGTCCGGGCAGCAAGCCCAGCTGCTCGAACGGATCAGCCAGCTGGCTGCCAGCACCAGGGAGAGCGAGGAGCCACTGGCAGCCTACCAGCGCGAACTTGACCTCCAGCTGTCGAGGCAGGTGGACGTCCAGGCGGAACTAACCAGTCAGCGAAGTGCCTTGTCCGACCTCGAGTCACTGGTCAAGGCCGCTGAGATGCGGCGACACGAGGTCGAGAAGGGCGTTGGGGCCGGGCGCGAGCACGTCGACCAGCTGCGCATGGCAGTGCGGGAGCTTGAGGTTCGGCGGGAGTCTCATGCGGAACGGTTTTCTGCTGCCGGTCAGGTTCTTGCAGAAGTCATGGAGACGCTCACCGGCGATGCGGATCCTGACCAGTGGGAACAGCGCCTCACCCAGACCAGGAACTCCATTGAGCGGCTCGGCCCGATCAATCTCGCTGCCATAGACGAGTTTGCCGAACAATCAGAACGCAAGAAGTATCTGGATTCCCAGCACGCCGACCTGACAGCGGCGCTGGAGACACTTGAGCACGCGATTCGCCGTATCGACCGCGAGACGCGCACCCGCTTCCAGGAGACTTTTGAAAGCATCAATGCGGGACTGAAGCGGCTGTTCCCCCGGCTCTTTGGCGGTGGACATGCCTATCTCACGCTGGAGGGAGATGACGTTCTTGATGCTGGCGTCACGGTCATGGCCCGCCCTCCCGGGAAGCGCAACAGCCATATCCACCTGCTCTCCGGCGGCGAGAAAGCCCTCACTGCGGTAGCGCTCATCTTCTCCATTTTCGAGCTTAATCCCGCCCCGTTCTGCATTCTTGACGAGGTCGACGCACCACTGGACGAGGCCAACGTCGGGCGCTTCTGCGACATCGTACGGGACATGTCGGCAACGGTTCAGTTCATCATCATCACGCACAACAAGACGACGATGGAAATGACCCGCCAGCTGACCGGGGTCACGATGAATGAACCGGGTGTTTCCCGCCTGGTGTCGGTGGACATCGACGAGGCCGTCAAGCTCGCGGCCAGTTGATGCGCGGCGGTCGTGACTGATCTTCGCTGGGTCCTGCTTCTCATCGCGCTGGCGGTGCTCGGCGGCCTGTTCCTCTGGACCCGGTTCCGGTCGCAACTCCCCCGCATGCCTGGCCGCATTGCTGGCCGTTCCCCTGAGGCCTCACTGCCGGTGCCCGCTGCGGAGAAGCGTGTGGAACCGGTGCTGGGTCCACCCGCGGAAGCCGGCGGCCCGCCGGTGACGCTCCCGGCCAAGATCGTCACCATCCGGCTGATGGGCAGGATCAGCAGGCCTTTTCCCGCCGAGGAGGTTGTACTGGCGATGCGCAGCGTGGGTCTGCGTCATGGCCGCTTCGGAATCTTTCATCGCTATCCATCCGACCGTGACCATGATGAGGATCCGGTGTTCAGCGTGGCCAGCCTCGTCGAGCCCGGCTCTTTCGACCTGACACAGCTGCAGACTGACGTGTATCCGGGCGTCAGCCTGTTTCTCGGCCTGCCGGGCCCGGTCGATGGCGTTGTGGCTTTCGATGCGATGATGGCAGCAGCGCGCGCGATGGCCGCCCGGCTCGGTGGCGACCTCGTGGACGAGCAGGGGAGCACCCTCAGCGTCCAGCGGGAGCGCTATCTCCGCGAGGAAGTGATCCAGTTCCAGCATCGTCGGGGCCGAGCCGGATAGCGCGCCCGTCACGCATGAAAGGTGCTCCAGCCGAGGCGAAACGGCGGGCGGTCGAACTGCGACAGCAGCTTGATGCTCACAACTTCAGCTACTACGTCCTTGATGCACCCACGATCCCGGACGCTGAATACGACCGGTTGTTCCGCGAGCTGATCGCCCTTGAGGCGAGTTTTCCGGACCTGGTCACCAGCGACTCTCCGACCCAGCGTGTTGGTGGCACGGCGGTGGCCGGTTTCGCGGAGCTCCGGCACGGGACAGCGATGTTGTCGCTGGACAATGCCTTTTCCCCCGAGGACATCGTGGCCTTTGACCAGCGAGCCAGGGAGCGATTGGGCAGTGCTGGTCCTCTCAGCTATTCAGCCGAACCCAAACTGGACGGAGTCGCGATCAACCTGATCTATGTCAGTGGTGCACTACACCAGGCTGGGACGCGGGGTGACGGTACTACCGGTGAGGACGTCAGCCACAATGTCCGGACCATCCGCTCGGTGCCGCTTCGTCTGCGGGGCGACGACCTGCCGGCGAAGCTGGAAGTGCGCGGCGAGATCTTCATGCCCCGGGCGGCCTTTCAGAGGCTGAATGACGAGGCCCGCAAGGCGGGCGAGAAGCTCTTCGTCAATCCCCGGAACGCTGCGGCAGGGAGTCTTCGGCAACTGGATCCACGCCTGACAGCCGTGCGGCCCCTGGCTTTTTTGGCCTATGGCGTCGGTGCAGTGGCCAGTGGTGTCCTGCCCGGAACCCACAGCGCGACACTGGGCCGCCTGCGCAGCTGGGGGCTCCCCGTGGCGCGGGAAGCTGAGGTTGTCACTGGTTCGGAAGGCTGCCTTCAGTACTACGCGAGTCTGCTGGCGAGGCGGGCCGATCTTCCCTACGAAACCGATGGAGTGGTCTATAAGGTCGACGACTACGGCCTGCAGCAGCGCCTTGGCAACCTGGCCAGGGCGCCGCGTTGGGCCATTGCCCACAAGTTCCAGGCAGAGGAGCAGCTCACCCGGGTCGACGCGGTGGAATTCCAGGTTGGCCGGACGGGGACGCTGACGCCCGTTGCCCGCCTGGAACCGGTCTTCGTCGGTGGGGCGACGGTGAGCAATGCCACACTTCACAACCTGGACGAATTGCACCGCAAGGATGTGCGGATTGGAGATACCGTGATCGTGCGTCGGGCCGGCGATGTGATTCCCGAAGTAGTTGGTGTGGTTCTGGACCGACGACCGGCCGGGACCGTTCCGATTCCCATACCGGATCACTGTCCCGCCTGCGGCTCCGAAACCGTGCGCGTCGAGGGCGCCGTTGCCCTGCGTTGTGCGGGTGGTCTCGTGTGTCCTGCCCAGCGCAAGGAAGCCCTGCGGCATTTTGCCGCCCGGCCCGCACTCGACATCGAGGGCCTCGGGCCCCAGTTGATTGACCAGCTGGTTGAGCAGGATCTGGTCAGGAGTGCAGCCGACCTGTATCGCCTGGATGCCAGCACCCTCGCGTCCCTGGATCGCATGGGGGAAAAGTCGGCCCGACGACTCGTGGCAACGCTTGAGGCCAGCAAGTCGACCACGCTCGCCAGATTCCTTCTTGGACTCGGTATTCCGGAAGTCGGACAAGCCACCAGCAAGTTGCTGGCCCGGAATTTTCCAGTCCTTGATGACCTGATGTCGGCCGATAAAGAGGCGCTTGAAGCCATCCGCGACGTTGGCCCGGTGATGGCGGGGCAGATTGCCACTTTCTTCAGGCAACCGCACAACCTTGCCGTCATAGATCAACTGCGCAGCCAGGGCGTGCACTGGGACGAGAGTCGGGCAGATACGGACCACGCGCCTCAGCCATTACTGGGCAAGACCTTGGTCCTCACAGGGACGATTTCCGGCATGGGACGCGACGAGGTCAGGGAGCGGATCGAGGCTCTCGGGGGGCGGGTGACCGGCACCATCACGGCCAGGACGGATTTTCTCATCGCAGGCGAGAATCCGGGATCGAAGCTGGTTCGCGCCGAAAAACTCGGTGTTCCGGTCCTGACCGAGGAGGCCTTCCGCCTGCTGCTCGTTGCCCGGCAGGCAGATTGACAGGCGGCAATCCCCGTCTGGTCGCCCCGGTTGCGTTGACCCTCCTGATCCACCGCCACTATAGTCCGCCGATGAACCAGACCACCCGGTCGCTCATCCACTCGGTGCTGTTCGCCACGCTGCGGCCGGTTGCCTCGATGCTGCTCCGCTTTGGTGTGTCGTGGCAGGATTTCGCCGAACTGGCCAAGAGCGCCTATGTAGATGCTGCAGCAGACGAGGCTGATCTGCGCGGCCAGCCGGTGAATATTTCCCGGATGGCCGTACTGACCGGCATGAGCCGCAAGGAAGTGCGACGGATCCGTGAATCCGCGCTGCTGGCCGGCTTGCCGGATCCGGCGCCCCGCAATCCACTGGCCGAACTGCTGCACCTCTGGCACACCGATGCCCGGTTCTGCAGCCCGCGGGGTGTACCCAGAAGCCTCGAATGGGCGGGGGATACGGATTCCTTCGAGACCCTGGTGGATGCTTCTGCGACTGGTGTTTCCGCAGATTTGCTTCGCACTGAATTGATCCGCGTCGGGGCAGTGGTGGCGGGTAATGATGGCCGCCTCACTGCCGTTCACCGGTATTTCGTTCCGGTCGATGCGGGTGATCGCCTGCTGCAAGGGCTGCAGTTCGGCATGCGTCCACTGGCCCTGACGGTGGCTCGCAATGTCCAGGCATCAAACGCCGACGGGTTGCGCTTCCAGCGTGTTGTCCGCAATCACTTCATTGCTTCGCACCAGAGGCGGGAGCTTGAGGAGCAGCTGACGAGGCGTCTTGGCGAGTTCTCCGAGGAGATCGACGACGCATTGGCCGAGGCCGAAGACCTGGGCAACCGCCAGCCCTCGGGGGCTGTGGGGATAGGTTTGTTCTATTTCGAGGACCAGTCCGGCAGCGAACTCCGCTGACGGGAGTCCATCGCCAGACGGAGGCAGGATCAATGACTGATTTCCCCCGCGATAACCAGCCGCAGTATTCGCGACGCAGGCTCATGGCCGCCACCGGTCTCACGGCGGCCGCAGCCAGCCTGGCTCTGCCGGTTGCAGCCGAGGCCAGCCCTGACCGGCCCACCGGCATCCGTATCCCCCGGCGGTCATCTCATGCCCCGCCCTTTGACAGTATTCGCGACTACCTGGCCATGCTGGAGGATCACGGCCTGCTGATCCGTTTTCGGGATGTGGACCAGGATGCCTGGGAAGGCACCGCCATCATGTATCACCTGACGGATACCTTCGGCCTGTATGGCGCGCCGGTTGCGATCTTCGAGAATATCCGTATCAACGGGCGGTGGGTGAAGGGTCCCCTGGTCGCCAACTACCAGAGCCATCTGCACCAGGAGGCCCTCACCTGGGGCCTCGAACCGGACCTGATCGACCCGCGCAATTCCTACCGGATCGGCCTGCGCCACATGGTCGGCCTGCTGGAGAAGAACGGCGGGGATTATCCCCAGATTCCACCGGAGGTGGTTGCACGGGAGAAAGCCGCCTGCAAGGAAGTCGTGCTGGAGGGCGACGCGATAGATATCGAATCCTTTGCCTTCATCCAGGGCAATCCCGCTGATGCTGGCCGCTATATCAACACCGGGACGACGGTGTCAGCAGATCCCGAATGGGGCCAGAATCTGGGAACCTACCGCTGCGAGATCACCGGACCACGCAGCATCATGCTCAACTCCGAGCCCGGACAAACCGCCAATCGCATGTTCAACCGGGCGATGGAGCGGGGTGACAGGTCGATGCGCATCGCCATCATCCTCGGGCAGGATCCCGCTACGTGGGTAGTCAGTGGTTCACGGGTGCCGATCACCGGGCGCAAACCCGTGGATGAACTGGCCTACGTCGGCGGCCTCCGGGGCAAGGCGCTACCGGTGGTCAAATGTGATCTCGGTGACCTGATGGTTCCCGCCTGGTCCGAGATGGTGATCGAGGGCGATGTGGACCTGACCCGCGTTGGCCGGGAGGGGCCCTACCACGAGGCATACGGTTATCTGGGCGATGTCAACGACGACCGGTTTTTCTTCGACGTCCTCCGGATCACGCACCGGCGCAACCCGATCCTGATGAACAGCTTTACCAGCATTGGCGGTGGTTTCTGCCGGGCGCCGATGGATGCGTACTCGGATGTCCTCTGGAAGCAGCGCTTTCCCCAGATCACACAGATTTACTACCACGATGACAGCAAGGGCATCTATTACGTCAGCATCAGGAAGGATCGTCCGGGCCTCGGCCTTGAGATCGCCAAGGCGATTTCGGAGCGCTCGCTGATCGCGAAGCTGGTAGTGGTAGTGGACGACGACCTTGATGTCATGAACCAGTCAGAGATGCTCCTGGCCCTCGGCAGTCGCTGGCAGCCGGGACCGGCCACCGAAATCTATCCCTCCAAGCCGGCTTCATTCTTCGAGCCGAGTTCACCGGATGGGAAGACCACCAGCAAGATCGCCATCGACGCCACGATGCAGTGGCCAGAGGAAGGTGGCCCCAGGGTATTTCCGGCCCTGAATCGCAATCTCTATGAGGCGGCGGTGGCACCGGATATTGTCAGTAAGATTCTAAGAAAATGGCCTAATCAATTGATTAGAAAACCATACTAGTATTGGGTGATCTGCGTACACCGACGTCGCCCCTGATTTTCCGCGCCGCTTCTGCGGAAGACGCAGAGGCCGTCGTGGCGCTCGTCGAGTCGGCCTATCGGGGGGAGCACAGCCGGCGGGGCTGGACCACAGAGGCCGATCTCCTCGACGGCCAGAGGACGGACGAGGAGACGGTGAGTGCCCTCATCGGGCAGCCGGGCTCACGGGTGGTGCTGGCAGAACGTGATGGTGCGCTGCTTGCCTGCGCCCACCTGCAGCCAGCGTCAGGCCAGGCCTATTTCGGGATGTTCGCGGTGCAGCCCGAGGCCCAGGGTACCGGCATCGGCAGCGCGCTGCTCGGCGAGTGCGAGCGGATCGCTGCTGAGGAATGGCACTGCCAGGGGTTGTACATGACGGTGATCCGCCAGCGCCGGGACCTCCTCGACTGGTACCAGCGCCGGGGCTACCGCTTCACGGGCGAGACCCGCCCCTTTCCCTACGGCAATCCCCGCTTTGGCCTGCCGCGCCGCGAGGACCTGGCTTTCGTCGTCATCGCCCGACGTTTCGCTGACCGATCCTGAAGCCGACCCGGAGATTTTGATTGACGGCCACCCGGCTCGTGGCTAGTCTGCTACCCAGTTAACGGGTGCCCTGATGGTTTCGGCCGCAGGGTTAAACGGGAAGCCGGTGCGCGATTCGTCGCCAGTCCGGCACTGCCCCCGCAACGGTAAGTACCGGCATTCGTCATCCAGACGGGCGCCGTGACAAGTCCGGAACCGGCCTGCTAACACCCACACTCCATTTGCGGTCGCGGAGGGCGACATGGCAGGCAAGAACAGTTTCGTTCCCTTTTCCTTGCCCCCATTGTCATCCCTGATCCAGGAGTTCTTTGGACTCCCGGAGCAGGGGCATGACAGTTAGGGCCGGAGGGTTTCCCGCGACCTGGAGTCTCGTCGCCGCCCTGTTGGCGGCCAGCACACCCGCGTGCATGGCCTCGGCACTCGACGAAGTGGTGGTCACCGGCCTGCGGAGCGCGCCTGTGGTACTGATCCCGCGCAGCGTCAGCGTGATCACCCAGGATGACATCCGGCTGGCCCCGTCCGGCACACTGGTCGAACTGCTTGCCCGCGAGGCCAACGTCAATCTCCGTTCCCTGACCGGCAACGACAAGTTCGCCGGCGTGGATATCCGTGGCATGGGTGACACCTACACCAGCAATGTCGTGGTGCTGGTGGACGGCGTACGCCTGAACTCACCCGACCTGCAGGGTGCCGATTTCTCCAGTGTCGCGCTCGACCAGATCGAGCGCATCGAAATCGTACGGGGCGCCAATGCCGTCCGCTACGGCAACGGAGCGGTGGGCGGGGTCATCAACATCATTACGCGGGAGCCCCGGCCGGAGCTGTCACTGTCAGGTGCGGCGTCTGCGGGTTCGTTTGGGACAACCGACCTGAGCCTTGCCGCCGGTGGTGGGCAGCGCATCCGGTTCGGTGGCCGTGCGTCCTACCAGGACACGGATGGCTACCGGGAGAATGGGGATCTTCGCCGCAAGGACCTGATGCTGGCCGTGGCTGGCGATCCCACGCCCGGACTCACCCTGTCAGCTGCCGCCCAGTTCCATGACGATGACTACGGCCTGCCGGGCCCGGTCAGCGCGGAAAACTTCCGGGGCCCGGACCGGGAACGTCGGGCGAGTCGTACACCCGATGACGGCGGCGAGACACGGGATGACCGGTACCGCACCGGGCTGACCGCAGAACTGTCTGGCGGAAAGACGCTTTCACTGGTCAGCTGGTTCCGCGACCGGCGCAACGAATTCCTGCTGGGCTATACACCGCTGCTGCCGCGTGCCGAGCAACTGGGATCCATCGAGGAGCAGACCCTGGGCGGGGAAGGGGTGGTCAGCTTCCCGCTGGAGGCGGGGCCAGGGCGCCACCAGATCACGCTGGGCCTGTCCGGTTCGGGGTCCGATTACGTCCGGCGGGACAACGGCCGCGGCCTCGTCGGGCGCAGTACGGCGCTCAACGAGGATCTGCAGGACGTCGGCGCCTTCCTGGCCACCGATTGGCAGCTTGCTGACCGCTGGCAGCTGATCCTCGGCCACCGGGAGAACCGGACCCGGCTGGACACCTTCCGGGACTCGCTGGTGGAGGTTTGCGATTTCATCGAGATCCTCGGCCTGCAGGTACCGGTGAACTGCCGTCCCGAGAGCCAGCGGAGCGACGTCCGGGATGAGGAGTGGCGAAACTCCGCGACCGACGCGGGACTGGTGTTTGCCGTGAGTCCGGCCGTCACCGCCTACCTCAACTACAGCCGCGCTTTCCGCGTACCGAATGTGGATGAACTCGCCCTGGCTCCGGGGTCCCTGATTCCCCAGCGCTCGAGCCACCTCGATGCCGGGGTTCGCCTGCGGCCTGCAACAGCGGTGAGTACCTCTCTGGCCGCTTTCTACCTGCGCGTAGAAGATGAGATCCTGTTTGGCGCTGACGAAAGCGGTTTCGGCGTCAACCAGAACGCGCCCGAGCCAACCGAACGGATCGGCTTTGAGGCCGAACTTCGCTGGCAGCTCCACGCCTCGCTGCTGGCGCTGGCCTCAGCGGGCTATACCCGCGCCGAGTTCTCCCGGTCGGGTGCGCCGGTTCCACTCGTTCCCGAATGGACAACGGCGCTGAACCTGCGCTGGAGCGCTACCCCGGACCTGGTGGCGAGCATCGCCGGACGCTACGTGGGCGAACGGACCGACGGCAACGACTTTGCCGGGACCACCTACCCGAAGCTCGGTGCCTACGTGCTTGTTGATCTCAAGCTGCTGTGGCAGACCGGCCGCGTCGGCTGGTCCGCGGGCCTGAACAACGCTTTCGATGCAGTGGCCGCTGCCTCCGGATACAGCGGCAGTCTGTATCCGGTGACGGGGCGCAATGCCTATGCCGGTGTCTCCTTTTCCCTGTGACTCAAACCAAGGACAACAACCAATGAACAACAAAATCCGAAGCGGCATCCTGCTCTCGGCCTGGATGCTGGCGCTGATGACGGCGCCAGCCGTCAAGGCGATTGGTATCTTTCCACCGGCGGCGGGCCAGCCCGGCTCGACGGCCATTGCCGCTGGTGACCCGGGCATCCTCGGCTGGGCGACGAGCGTCATCAGCTACAGCCCGGGTACCGATGTGGACCTGCAGTTTCAGACACCACTCAAGGCGCTGGGACCGGCGGGCAACTCCGATGGAGCCAGTGCGGGCTTCAGTTTTGATATCGTCAGCCTGGGCAACGGGGGAACGATCACCCTGGGCTTCGACACACCGATCGCCAACGGTCCCGGGTATGACTTCGCGGTCTTTGAGAATTCATTCAGCGATACCTTCCTGGAACTGGCCTGGGTCGAGGTCTCCTCGGACGGAAGCAGTTTTTTCCGCTTTCCCGGCTTCTCGCTGACACCGGCTCCGGTGAACGCCTTTGGCAGCATGGATCCCACCGATCTGGAAGGGCTGGCCGGCAAGTACCGGGGCGGCTTCGGGATGCCTTTCGATCTGGAGTGGCTGGCGGGTACGCCCGGGCTGGACCTGGGCAGTGTGCGCTATGTCCGGCTCGTGGACATTGTCGGTGACGGCAGCGCCGCCAATGACCTGAATCCTTCCAGCCTCGCGGCCTGGCTGGGGCTCGGCGGCCCCGCCGAACTGCCGGACCCGCTGTTGCAGATAGCGCTGGGTGCGCCGGCGGCGATCTTCGATCCCTACCCGACGATCGGCAGTGGCGGCTTCGATCTGGACGCCATTGCGGTTCTCAATGTGGCGGCGGTGCCCCTGCCGGCTTCCGTGTGGCTGCTGTTCACCGGTGTAGCGGCCCTGTGGGGTCGTCGGCGGCTGCGGGCCGGACTCGGCGTCGCGGTTGCCTCGACCCTGTGGCTGTCGACCGCTTCTGCAACCGTGATCACCTTCGACGACCTCAGTCTCGCGCCCGACGACTGGTTTGATCCAGACGTCACAACCACCTTCGTGAGTGGCGGAGCCACCTTCTTCCACGATGCCCCGTTCGGCCCCTGCTGCTGGTCCGGCTTCACCTATTCCAACCGCGGTGACACGGCCACCCCTGGCTTCCTCAATGATTCAAGCGCCATCACCGGCACCGGAGCCGGGGAGGGTCAGGACATCTACGCGATCGGCCAGGGGGACGGTGCCCGCCTGGAGTTTGCGGCGCCCATCGCACTGCGCGGGGCCCTGTTCACCAATACCACGTATGCCTATCTCGCCATGCGGGATGGCAACGACGGTAACCAGCCGGCCTTCGTCAAGGGTCCCTTTGGTGACGGGGATTTCTTTACGCTTACCGTGACGGGACGGGATGCGGCGGACCAGGCGACCGGCTCTGTGGACATACCCCTCGCGGTGGGCAGTGTCATCCTGTCCGACTGGACCTGGTTCGATCTGTCTGCCCTCGGCGTGGTCCAGGGGCTGACATTCAGTTTTTCCTCCTCCGATACCGGGATCTTTGGTGTGAATACGCCAGCCTACTTCGCGCTCGATAACCTGACAGCGGTGCCGGCGCCGGCCGCCGTGTGGCTGCTGGCAACGGGGCTCGCGGGATTCGGGCTCGTCGTGAGGCGAGACAGGGCAGCAAAGCCGGCCCGGTAACGAGGTGCAGCCAGTTCCCCTGCCGGGATTCGGTATGCTCCGGATCACGGCAGGGGAGGTCAGTCTTGCGAATCCTTAAGGTCAGGCCCAATCCGCTCCACGTGGGCTGGGCGATCGGCACGCTGGGCGTGTCGTTGCTGCTCAACACCTTCAATGTCGCAGTGCTGTTCTTCCTGGTGACGGTGCTGCAGATCGAGCCGCTGATCGCCGGGGCGCTGATCACCGGCTCCAAGCTCTACGACGCCTTCACGGATCCCCTGATGGGGACCCTCAGTGACCGCACCCGCAGTCGCTGGGGACGCCGGCGGCCTTACCTGCTGTGGGGCGGACTGGCGAGCGGGCTCAGTTTTGCCGCGCTGTTCGCGATTCCGCCGGGGCTGCCGCCGACTGTGCTGTACCTGACCGTGGCAGGCGCCCTGGTGTTACTGGCCTCGGCCTACACCGTCTTCAACGTTCCCTACCTGTCGATGCCGGTGGAGATGGTGGACGACTATCACGAACGCTCCGTGATGATGTCCTACCGGGTTTTCCTGATCGCGATCGGGACCTTCGTGGGCCTCGCCGGCGCACCTGCCCTGGTGGCTTACGGGCAGCAACAGCTGGGCTACACCCCGTCTGAGGCCTACCGTGCCATGGGCGTGGCGATCGGCCTTGTCATGACCCTGGCGATGATTGCGTCGTTCTTCGGTACGCGCCGGGCGCGCATGACCGAAAGGCCACCCGACCAACTCACAGCGGGGGAACGCTGGCGGCTGCTGATCAGCAACCGGCCCCTGCTGCTGTATCTGGGCATCAAGCTAACGGGCCTGTTCTCGCTGGCGACGATTACGGCCACGCAGTTCTTCTTTGTGGTCTACGTCATGCAGCAGTCGGTGGGTATTGCCGCGATCTTCGGCACCACCCAGCTGGTGGGGCAGATCATTGGCATTGCTCCCTGGCTTGCAATGTCGCGGCGCCAGGGCAAGACGCGGGTGCTGATCTGGTCCACCATCGGCATGGCTGCCCTGGCGCTGACGTGGCTTGCCTCCGGACCCGGCGAGCCGTTATGGGTCTACGGCCTGCGGGGTTTCCTGATCGGGCTGGTGGGTGCCGGAACCGTGCTGGGCACCCAGGCCATCCTGCCGGACATCATGGAGTATGACTTCCGCCGTACCGGCCTGCGGCGCGAGGGTGTCGTCGCCGGCATGGCGAGCTTCGTGGAGAAGACGGCCGGGGCACTGACCGGCATTGTCATCGGTGGATTCCTGTCGGCCATGGACTTCGACAAGTCTCTGGCTGCCGGTGATCAGCCTGACACGGCGCTGTTCGCAATCATGGCCTGTACTGCCCTGATCCCGCTTGGGCTCCATCTGCTGAAGCTCGGCCTGCTCTGGTTCTATGACCTCGGGCCGGAGAAGCTCAAAGCTACGGTACGGGTGGTCTGAAGGCCTGGGCTATACTCGATCCGGGCCCCGAAGGCCCCCTCCGGAGACCGTTACCATCGCCAGGAACCCTGATCACGCCATGCTGGCCGTGCCGACCCATGACGAGCGGTCGCGGCAAGCTTTTATCGGCGCCTTCAAGCTCCATGTCGGGCGCAGGCTGAGGCCTGCCAACCGGGTGTTCTTCGCGACCGAAGCCAGTCCCCGCTTCGCTGCGACGCACGGGCACGAACCACGGGACTCTGACGAGATCGGCCAGGCCATGCACAGCGATCCGCGCTGGCAACTCTGGAGCGTGCTTCACCGGCGCGGCCAGGAGCAGATGTGGCAGGCCATCAGTGAGACCCTGTGCAGGGAACAGCCGCGCCTGACGGCTGCTTACGCCACCCTGACGGATCCGGGAACGACACGCGGCAGCCTGGAGCTGGACATATCGGTTGCCATTCCGCCGGTGCTCCGGACCACGGAAATCCACCTGCAGCCAGGTGGCTATATCCGGGATCAGGGCCCCAACGATTTTATGGCCGGTGCCCTCTACGAAGCGGGCGGGGCCCTCTATTCGCGGGCGCAGGGTGTCGGTACCACCGAGAGCAAGGGCGAAATCATCCTGAGGTTCCTCGCGAGCCGATACCCGGGTTTTCGGCCCGGGCGGATCCTCGATATGGCCTGCGCTGCCGGCAGCTCCTCGACGCCCTACGCCGAGGCCTTCCCCGAGGCCGAGGTGCACGGTATCGATGTGGGACCCGGGCTGCTCCGCTATGCCCATGCCCGGGCGGAGTCCCTGGGCCTGGCCGCCCATTTCCACCAGCGCAATGTGGAGAACACCGGCTTCCCGGATGCACATTTCGACCTGGTGGTCTCCCATAACGCCCTCCACGAGATGTCGGCCGCGACGGCGGCGGGCATGCTCGCCGAAAGTCGCCGGCTACTGCGACCGGGCGGCGTCTGCGTGCATCAGGATGTGCCTCTGCGCTATGACCAGCTGGATGCCTACACACGTTTCGACTACAGCTGGGACGAGCACTACAACGCGGAACCGTTCTGGAGCACTTACGCGGGCAATGACCTGGCAGCCATGCTGGCGACCGCCGGCTTTGCCCCGGAGAGCATCTACGTGGGCTTTGCCGATCAGGCGGACCGGCGCTTCAGCTGGTATGTGGCCTGCGCACGGCAATGAGCGCTCCCGCGACACCTCCGGCCGACCGGCCCGCCCGCGCAACACCCCCGGCCTTTTGCCCGGATGAGCCGGTGGCCGAGCGGCTGGCCGGGATGTTCACGGCGCTGGTGACCGAGCTCGCCGTCCTTCGTGAGCGCGTGGACACCCTGGAGCAGTTGCTGGTGGCCAGGGACATCCTGCCGGCCGACGCGGTCGAGGCCTACGTCCCGGATCGTGAGGCGGAAGCGGCGCGGGCAGCCTGGCGCGAGCACTACCTCGAGCGGATCTTCGCTGAACTTCACGCGGAGGCAGCGGTACTGGCCCGGAAGGCTGATGCCGGTTAGAGCGACTGTTCGGCCCGGCTACCGCTGACAATCGCACTCACGGCGCCACGACGGCGGATGCCAGATTTTTCTATACTCTCTGCCAGCCCAGCCCTGATTCAGTTTGCCCGGAGTTCCATGCACGCGCTTGCCCTCCTGCTGCCCGGTCTCGGCGCCTTCGCCCTGGGTTATTTCGTCTACTCCCGATTCATCACGAAGCGAATTTTCGTCCTCGATCCCGACTTCCGCACGCCGGCCCACGAATTCGAGGATGGGGTGGACTTCGTGCCCACCAACCGCTTCGTGCTATGGGGGCATCACTTCACTTCCGTCGCCGGTGCTGCCCCCATCATCGGCCCAGCCATTGCGGTGATCTGGGGCTGGTTGCCGGCCTTCGTGTGGGTGGTGTTCGGCACGGTCTTCATCGCCGGCGTCCATGATGCAGGAGCCATCTGGGCGAGCGTCCGCAACAAGGCCCAGTCCGTGGGCGCACTTACCGGCACCCTCGTCGGTCGCCGGGCGCAGGGCGTCTTCATGGTCGTGATCTTTCTGCTGCTGCTCATGGTCAATGCCGTGTTTGCCGTGGTCATTGCCGGCCTGTTCGTCAGTTTTCCCGCAAGCGTCATCCCCGCCTGGAGCGCGGTCGTCGTCGCGCTGGTGCTGGGCCAGCTCATCTACCGGCGTCTGGTCGGTCTCACCATCGTTTCGGTGGTGGGCGTTGTTGTGCTCTACCTGATGATCTGGGTCGGACAGCTGCTGCCAGTCAGCCTGCCGGATCAGGCCTTTGGCCTGGGTCCGAACACGCAATGGATCATCCTGCTGTTCGCGTATGCGGGTATCGCGTCAGTCCTGCCGGTCTGGGTCCTGCTCCAGCCGCGGGACTACATCAACGGGATCCAGCTCTTTGTCGGTCTCGGGCTGCTCTTCCTGGCGGTGGCCCTCGCCAACCCGGTTGTGGTTGCGCCAGCCTTCAACAGCAACGTGCCGCCCGGTACACCACCGCTGATACCGCTGCTCTTTGTCACCATCGCCTGCGGCGCCATTTCCGGCTTCCACGGGCTCGTGTCCTCCGGGACCACCTCCAAGCAGCTGGACCGGGAAACCGACCTGCGACTGGTCGGCTACTTCGGCGCGGTCGGCGAGGGCTGCCTGGCCCTGGCGGCCATCATTGCCGCGACCGCCGGCTTTGCCACCCTCGGCGAGTGGGAGACCCTGTATTCGGCCTTCGGTGCGGGTGGTGTCAATGCCTTCGTGCAGGGCGGTGCCACGATCATGCAGGCGGGCTACGGCCTGCCCGTTGGGACGGGTACCACCCTGCTGGCCGTCATGGCCGTACTGTTCGCCGGGACCACGATGGATACCGCGGTCCGCCTCCAGCGCTACATCCTGCAGGAGTGGGGTCAGATCTACGGCATTGACTGGCTGCGCCGGGCTGGCCCGGCCACGCTGCTGGCGGTGGCTGCCTGCCTTGGACTGGCCTTTGGCGCCGGTGGCCTGCAGGGTACCGGCGGGCTCATCATCTGGCCGCTGTTCGGTACCACGAACCAGCTGCTGGCTGCCCTGACGCTGCTGGTGATCAGCCTGCTCGTGGTCAGGGCGGGAAGGCCTCCCTGGTATACCCTCGTTCCCATGCTGCTGCTCCTCGCGATGACCCTCTCGGCCCTGCTGCTGCAGCTGGGCAGCTTCTACCGGGGTGGGCAGTGGTTGCTGCTCGGACTGGATCTGCTGGTCCTGGCAGCCGCCCTGCTGGTGATCCTCGAAGCCTCCGCCGCCCTCATTCGTGCGCTGCGACGGCGACCAGGGACGGTACCGGACTCGTGAACGCCCGTATCCGTCGATCCTTCCGGCGCCTGGACGATTTCCTGGGGCGGTACTACGCCGGCCGCTGGCGGCAGGGGCTGGCGCGGGAACAGCGGGACCGGGCAGACCTCTTCATGCTGCTGGTCTTCAGTGAGGCGCTCGGCATCGACAATCCGGCAGGCTGGTACACGCTGGAACTGCGCGGGGTGATGCTGGATTCGTTCCACACGTGGCACCAGCATCAGGGCCTCGAGAAATCGCCGCTCAGTGACTTCCGGTGCTGCTGAACCAACGCAGCCCCGCTAGCCGGTGACAGCTGAGCCGTTCCTGTCCGGACTTTTCCGCCGCCGCGCACTTTTCTGCGGCGGCAAAGGCGGGGTTGGCAAGACCACCCTCGCCGCAGCCTGCGCTTTCCTCGCTGCCGAGGCCGGCCGGCGGGTTCTGCTGGTTTCCACGGATCCGGCCCATTCCCTGGGTGATCTTCTTGAGCAGCAACTCTGCGGGACGCCGGCGACCGTCGCTCAGGGCCTGCAGGCCATGGAGCTGGATCCGGGTGCGGCGGCCGACGCCTATCTCCGGGACGTCGGTCAGCGCCTGCGCGAGTACGTCAAACCTGAACTCTACGGTGAGGTTGATCGCCAGCTGGAGCAGGCCCGGGATGCGCCCGGCGCCCTGGAGGCGGCGCTCCTCGAACGGATCTGCAGTCTGCTGACCGAGCCACCGGGCAAGCCCGACCTCGTGATCTTTGATACCGCGCCTGTCGGCCACACGCTCCGGCTGCTGTCGCTGCCTGAAACCATGGCCGCCTGGACGGACGGACTGCTGGCCCGCCAGCAGCACACCGAGAGCCTGGGACGCGCGCTTGGCAGCCTGATGCCCGGCGCAGAGGCGCCAGCGGCCGGTCAGCGCCGGGCCCGGCTCGGGGCCGTGCTGGAGGCCCGGCGCCAGCAGTTCCGGGAGGCCCGCGCCCGGCTGGCCGATCCGGATTACACGGCCTTCCTGCTCGTTGTAACACCGGAGCGCCTGCCAGTTGAGGAAACCAGTCGTGCGCTGCAGTCCCTCGAACGGGTGGGCATTCCGGTGGCGGCGCTGATCATCAACCAGGTGCTGCCCGCGGGCGATGAGGGTCCGTTCCTTGCCGCCCGCCGCCGGGTCCAGGCGCACTACCTGGCACAGATCGAGGCGCGCTTCGCCCGATTGCCCCGGATCGCGTTGCCCCTGCTGCCGACCGAAGCAGGGCGCGGGACAGGCCTGGCCACGCTGCAGGAATTGCTGCGCCGTGCCGGACCGGGCCCCGCCGTTCGCTAGCCGAGGACTTCCCGTGCAATCCGCTTGCGAAGGGCAGCGTCCGGCAGGGCCCCGCTGCTGGCTGCCAGGTTGTCCGCCAGATTGCGGGGATTGGCTGTCGCCGGGATGAGGCAGGTCACCGCTTCGTGGGCAATGATCCATTTCAGGAACACCTGGCCCCAGCTGCTCGCACCGATATCGGCGGCCCAGCCGGGCAAGGCCTTGTCCCGGACGCGCTGGAAAAGATCCGCCCGCATGAAGGGCCGGTTGATCAGCGTGGCAATGCCCCGGTCCCTGGCGAGCGGCAGGAGGATTTCTTCGGCGTCGCGCTCACCAATGCTGTAGTTGATCTGGACGAAGTCCAGCTGCTCGGTGCGCATGATGTCCGCCAGCTCGTCGTACTGCCGGCTGGTGGACGTCGTGATCCCCAGGTAGCGGATCCGGCCCGCTTCCTTCCAGTCCCGCAGGGTCGGCAGGTGCACGCGCCAGTCCCTCAGGTTGTGGATCTGCATCAGGTCGAAGCGCTCCACTGCCATGAGCCGGGCCGACTCGGTCATCTGCGCGATTCCGGCTGCACGGCCATCAGTCCAGACCTTGGTCGCAGAAAACCAGCGCGGAGGCTTCAGTTTGCGGACCAGGTCTCCGACGACCTTTTCTGCAGTTCCATACATGGGAGAGGAATCAAGCACCGTGCCGCCACCCGCGAAGAAGTCGCGGAGCACGACTTCGAGGGCGTCCCGGCGGACGACATCGTCTCCGGCGTCGAAAGTGCGGGATGTGCCCAGCCCGATCACGGGCAACAGCTCACCGGAGGATGGTATCGGGCGAGTCAGGTGCTGCGCGGCTGCAAGGCCGGGCCGCGCGAGCAAAGTGGTGAGAGCGGCATAAGCCGCAGCCTGCAGGGCCTCGCGACGGTTCATCATGGTGGTAAATCCTCCGGCTTGGCGCAGAAATCGTGACCCGGGCGGGTAGCATTGAACGTGCCGATTTTGGCATTCTTCCACAATGCACAGCTTCGCCGGCACCGGCGCCGCCACCTTGTCCCGGATTCTGCCCCTCCTTGGTGGGCTTTGGTGCCTTGCCGGCCAGTTGCCAGTCGGTGCGGCGGAAGCCGTGACAGCCCGGCATATGGGCGTGGCGACCTGCGCATCCACGACCTGTCACGGTGCCGCAAGGCCCCTGGAAGGGACCACGGTTCTCCAGCACGAGTACGTGGTTTGGTCGCGCTTCGATCCCCATGCCACCGCGTTCGCGACACTCAGGAACGAGCGGTCGGCTGCGATGGCCCGGCGGCTGGGCATGGGCCCGGCGTATCAGGAGCCGGCCTGCCTCGCCTGCCACGCCGAAGTGGTGCCCGCCGCGGCGCAAGGGCCCCGGTTCCAGGCCGACGACGGGCTTGGTTGCGAGAGCTGCCACGGCGCGTCCGGGCGCTGGCTGGCAGTGCATGACGATGCCACGCCGGAAGCGCGGGCCGAGAGCCGGACACTGGGCCTGCGGCGCCTGGAGGATCCGCGAGTCCTGGCCGCCACCTGTTCCGGCTGTCATGTGGCGGGTCCCGGGCAGGTGGCTACCCACGCGATGATGGCGGCCGGTCACCCGCGCCTCGGCTTTGAACTGGATACCTTCACCGAGCTGTGGCGGACCAGCGGCGGACGGGAGCACTTCCGCCGTGACGCCGATTACCTTGAACGCAAAGTTGCGGGAGAGCCGGTCCGGACCTGGCTGATCGGCCTCGCCGAGGCGGCCAGGAGGAACGTGGATGCGCTGGAGGCCGGATCGGATGGCAGTGCCCTGCCGGAATTCGCCAGCTTCAACTGCTACTCCTGTCACCGGAACATGGGCCTGGATGCCTGGCAGGAGCGGATCACCCCGTCGGGGCTGACCCCGGGTGAACTGCGCATCAATGACACCGCACTGCGTCTGCTGGCAACCGCACTTGGGCCGGTGACGCCGGAAAGAAGTCGCACACTGGCCCGTCGTACCGATGAGCTCCAGAAGGCTGCGCATGGCAACCGCAGTGCGCTCTCCGGCGCAGCATCGGCGCTGCGCAACGAACTTGGTGTCATCGTCAATGAGCTGCACAGGGCACCACCATCAGCTGCCGACCGGCTGCTGATCCGGGATGCGGTCATCGAGGCCGCTCAACGGGGTGCCTACCCGGACTATGCAGGCGCCGAACAGGCGGCCATGGCGGCTGTCCTGCTGATGGCTGAAACCAGCATGAGCCGGACATCAAGTCCGGGTATGGAGGCCCTCTTCAACGCGCTGGCGAACGATGACAGCTTTGATCAGCGGCGCTTTGCCAGGATGATGCAGAGGCTGAGCAGCGGAGCAACACCCTAGATGCTTTACCGACGACGCGTAGTCCTGGCCGCACTGCTGGTGACGCTGGCCCTGAAGATGGCGCCACTGACCGGCCTGGCCCAGCACACCCTGACCGGTGAGCTGCCAAAGCCCGCTGCCTCCGGGCCGGTGGTGGTGGTCGTGGCCGGTGCGACGGGACGCACCGGTCGATTGCTGCTGGCCGAACTGCGCAGGCAGCCGGGCTTTGCCATCCGTCCCCTGGCCCGGGATGTCGAGCAGGCCCGTGCCGAGATTGGCAATGAATACGCCTGGGTGGCTGCCGACATCACCCGGCCCGAGACCCTCGCGCCGGCACTCAGAGGCGCGACCCTGGTGTTGAGTGCCATTGGGGCAACCGAACGCAGCGGCCCGAACAGTCCGGAATTCGTGGACTACGGCGGTGTCCGGAACCTGACGGATGCCGCCCGGGAGGCAGGTGTGCGCCACCTGGTACTGGCCTCGTCGATGGGGGTGGGCAGCGGCGGGGGCATGCTGGGGAGGTTCCTGAACCTGTTGTCCGGCGATGCGCTCAAGTGGAAGGCGAGGGGAGAGGAATACCTGCGCCGGAGCGGTTTGTCCTACACCATCGTCCGGCCCGGTGGCCTGACCGACGATCCTGGTGGCGGGCAGGGCATCGAGCTGCAGCAGGGCGACCAGGGTTCCGGGCGGATCGCCCGGGCAGACGTCGCTGCCATCATGGTCGCCGCCCTGGATAACCCGGCAGCGATGGGCAAGACCTTCGAGGTCATCAGCAGCAGCCGTGAACAGCCGGACGCGTGGCGCCGCGCCTTCGCTGCACTGGAGCCGGATCCCCGCTGATCCGGTCCCCGGACTGCTCAGCCGGCGCCGGACGAACCCGGCGTGTCTGGAAGTGCCGATAGCCATGCGGTGACGCCGGCGACGGACTCCACGTCGGCGTACTTCAGCATCAGGTCGCAGAGGTTTGCGAAATGCGGAATCTCGTGCCGGTCCGCCACGCACTCTTCGGGGATGATTACCCGGTAACCGTGCGATAGCGCATCGACGGCACTCGCCCGGATGCAGCCGGAAGTGCTGCCTCCGGTGAGGATCACGGTATCCACCCCGTGCCAGGTCAACAGTGACGCCACGGGCGTCTCGTGGAAGACGCTGGCCATGCGCTTCACAAAGATCGCATCCCGCTGCCGGTCGACGCCCAGGCGCGGGTCGAGCTCGGCGCGGGTCGAGCCTTCCTTGATGTTCTGCAGTGAGTCCGGTGTGTCAGTGCGGGTGCCCCACACGCCGGCATCCGAGCCGTCCGGCAGGAAAGCGACATAGGTCCAGATCACAGGCAGCTCCCGCGACCGGGCGAGTGCGGCCAGATCCCGCACATGCTCCAGCTGGCGGGGATCGGTCTGGTAGGCCGTCGGGTAAATCTCCAGTTCGGTGTAGGCCCTCTGGAGGTCGATGTTGATCAGCGCGGCCTTCCGGCCAAAGCCGAAGGGCTTGCGGGCCGGGTTGGCCTTCACCTGCGCCCAGTATTCACGGGGCGTCAGGTCTGAGGTCGTCATGCGGGGCATCGCAGGTACTCCGGGGACGGCAGCGAGTTTCGCATGCTAAACCAGTGCGAGACGACTGCGGATCTCCGCGGCGGTCACCCCGGCGTTACGCAGGGCCGCCAGGGTCTGGTCCCGGTCACGTTTGGCGAGGCGCCGGCCGGTGGCGTCGCGGATCAGTCGATGATGGTGGTAGCGGGGCGCGGCCAGGCCGAGCAGGGACTGCAGCAGGCGCTGGATACCGGTGGCGGCAAAGAGGTCCTCGCCGCGGCTCACCAGCGTCACACCCTGGGCTGCGTCATCGACCACGCAGGCCAGGTGGTAGCTGACACCGACGTCCTTCCTGCCCAGGACGGGATCGCCGACGCCTGCCAGGCAGACCGGGATCAGGCCGGTCTCGCCCGCCGGGCCGCGCCCCGTCTCGGCAAATTCGAGGCCGGGGGATTGCAGCGCCGACAGGCTGCGGGCGAGGTCCAGGCGCAGCGCATGGGGCGCGCCGCCAGCCAGTCGGCGCGCACGCACTGTGGGATCCAGCTGGCGGCAGGTGCCCGGATAGGCAGGCCCGTCCGGTCCCTGCGGCGCCCCGGCCATCAGGCCGATCTCCGCCGTTATTTCGGCCCGGGTGCAGAAGCACGGATACAGGAGCTCCCGTTCTTCCAGCACGTCCAGTGCATGCCGGTACGCCGCCAGCCGGGCCGACTGGTACCAGGGGTCGCCGTCCCAGTTGAGGTTCAGCCAGCGGAGATCGGTCCTGATGGCGGCGGTAAATTCCGGCCGGCAGCGGCCCGTATCCAGGTCCTCGATGCGAAGCAGGAATCTGCCGCCCGTACCACTCGCGCGGGCCAGGTCATGGGCGACGAATGCGGCAAAGGCATGGCCGAGGTGGAGTTCGCCCGTGGGGCTGGGGGCAAAGCGGGTGATTTCGGCGGTGTCGATCACGGTCGCGATTATGCCGCGCACTGTCGGCGCCGGGCTGCACGGGGGATAATGCTGACTTGAGCGTTCCCCCTCCACATGTCCATGGTGCCCCACCCGGGGCATCGTCAGGATCCTCTGGCCCCCTTGGCCTGAACCTGAATGTCCTGCGCTACAGCGGCCGGGCCGTCGCGCTGGTGTGGGCGACCAATCGACAACTCACGGTCTACCTGACGCTGTTTACGCTCGCAGCGGGGCTGCTGCCGGCGGGAGTTGCCTGGGTGGGCAAGCTGGTCATCGACGGGATCGTGGCCCAGATCGCCCTGGTCCAGGCGGGTAATCCGGTGAGCTACCTGCCCGTGCTCGAGTTCGTCGCGCTGGAAGGCCTGCTGATTGGCCTTCTGGGCGGTGCCCAGCGGGGCATCACGGCCTGTCAGGCCCTGCTGCGTGCGCAACTCGGCCAGCGGGTCAACGAGATGATCCTGGCCAAGGCGCTGAGCCTTGATCTCACCCAGTTCGAGGATTCGGAGTTCTACGACAAGCTTACGCGGGCCCGTCGCGAGGCCTCCAGCCGGCCACTGAGCCTGGTCATGCGAAACTTTTCCCTGTTCCAGCAGCTGGTGTCCCTGGTGAGTTTCGGGGTGCTGCTCGCGCGCTTTTCCCCGTGGGCGATGCTCCTGCTGGTACTGGCGGGCCTGCCGGCCTTCCTCGCCGAGACGAAGTTTTCCGGGGACGCGTTCCGGCTGTTCCGGATGCGGGCCCCGGAGTCGCGCGAGCAGCTCTATCTGGAGACGGTACTCGCCCGGGAGGACAACGCGAAGGAGGTGCAGCTGTTCCAGCTCGGCCCGCTGTTGCTGGAGCGGTATCGCGCCATTTTCCGCAAACTCTATGGCGAGGACCGCGCGCTGACCGTGCGACGGGAGACCTGGGGTCTGCTGCTGACCCTGTTTGGCACGGCAGTACTGTATTCGGCCTATGCCTGGATCGCAGTAACCACGATCCAGGGAGGGATCTCCCTCGGCGAGATGACGATGTACCTGCTGCTGTTCAAGCAGGGCCAGGGTGCTGTGGCCGCGAGCCTGGCCTCGATTGGCGGCATGTACGAAGACAACCTGTACCTCACCAACCTCTACGAATTTCTGGAGCAGGCGCCCGTCTACCGCTGGGGGACCGCGCCCCGCGGACCGGATCCGCAGGACGGGGTACGTTTCGAGGGCGTGAGTTTTTCCTATCCCGGGTCCGCGGAGCCTGCCCTGGCGGACATCAACCTGCATATCCGGCCCGGCCAGAGCCTTGCACTGGTGGGCGAGAATGGTGCTGGAAAGTCCACTCTTATCAAGCTATTGTGCGGTCTTTATCAAGCAACATCTGGTCGTGTGCTGCTGCACGGCCTGGATATCCGCGACTGGGACCGGGACGCACTCCGCTGGCAGATCGCCGTGATCTTCCAGGACTTCAACCGTTACCAGTTCACCGTTGGCGAGAATATCGGGGCCGGCGACATCAGCGCCTGGGATGATGCGCTTCGCTGGGAAACCGCAGCGGGGAAAGGCATGGCGCTGCCCTTCATCCGCTCCCTGGAGCGGGGCTTCGGCACGCAGCTCGGCAGCTGGTTCAAGGGCGGCAAGGAACTCTCCACCGGGCAATGGCAGAAGATCGCCCTGTCCCGGGCCTTCATGCGGCAGTCGGCGGATGTGCTGGTGCTGGATGAACCCACTGCCTCGATGGATGCCGCGGCCGAGGCCGAACTCTTCGAGTACTTTCGCCAGCACACTGCCGGCCGCACCTGCATTCTGATTTCCCACCGGTTTTCGACCGTCCGTCAGGCAGACCGGATCGCGGTGCTGGAGCACGGCCGGATCACCGAGTACGGCAGTCACGAGGAACTGCTGGCGCGGCAGGGCAATTACGCGCGGCTTTTCCTGCTGCAGGCCGAGGGCTACCGGTAGATAGTCAACCGGCGACGGTAGCGCCGCCAGGCGGGGCAGAGGAGCAGGCCGGCGACCAGCCAGATATCGGCCGATCCGCCACCGCCACCACCACCACTGCTGCTACCGCCAACAGTGACGTCCTTGCTGTCCCGGCGGCCGAGGTCGTCGACCACCTCCAGCCGGACGCGGACGGTACCGGTCGGGGGCAGGGCAAGCACGGCGCTGCTGCCCAGGGAACTGCCCACGAAGTCCGCCGTCCCGCTGACGATGCTCCAGCCGTAGCCCGTGATGCTGCGGTCCCGGGCTGCGCGGCTGCCGGTGCCATCCAGGGTGATGTTCTGTCCACCCGCCACGCTGGCCGGTGTCGCGATCCTGGCCATTGGCCGCAGGGCCTCATGCACGGCGCCCGGGGCATCGGCCATCCCGGCGCCGCAGGTCGTGGTCGTGCAGTTGCACTGAAGGGTCTCGGGGTCGGTACTGGGACAGGTGGGCAGGCCCGGCTGGGGCGGCGGAAACGGTCGGGCTCCCGCCTGGATTCGCCCGATGAACTCGTCGGGAGTGAGCTGGTCGTTCACGCCGTGCATCAGTCCGGCAATGGCCGCGACGATGGGCGCGGAGAAGCTGGTACCGATGTTGAAATTGAAAGTGTCCGTGTAGCTGGCCGCCTGCGGTGTGGTCAGGCCCGTGTTATCCGTCGTGAGCAGTGAGAAGGCACAGAGGCCACCACTCGGACAGTTGCCGGCGGGCGCGGCGACAGCGATTTCCGTGCCAAAACTGCTGAAGCCGACCTTGGTGCCCACATGACGCAGGCCGGCGACCGCCAGTACGCCCGGGCAATTGGCCGGCGCGTCCACCGGGCCGCTGTCGTTGCCGCCTGAGACCACGACCAGCACGCCCAGGTCCCGCAGCTGATTGATCACGCTGCGATAGGGCTGGGAGCAGGTGCCCGCGGCACCGAGGCTCAGGTTCAGGATCCGGGCAGGATGGGGGTTGGCGGGGACGCTCTGGACGGGGATGCCCGCAGCCCAGCGCATGCCGGCGATGATGTCCGAGTCAAAGCCGCCGCATTTGCCGAGCACCCTTACCGGCAGCAGGCGTGGTGCCCAGGTGCCTCCAGCCATGCCCTCGCCGTTGTCCGTGATGGCACCGAGCATGCCGGCAACCCGGGTGCCGTGCCAGGTGCTGTTCGTGACGTCGCAGTCCCGCAGCGCCCCACTGGCAGCTTCGGTAGCGGTTACCCAGTCGCCCGGGTCGGAGGGATCCGGGTCCCAGCCGTCGCCATCGTTGGCCGTGACGAACGCGCCGGAGCGCCCGTCTGCAGAGACGAAATCGTAGCCGGGCAGCAGGCGGCCACCCGCCGTGGTCCGCCTCAGGTCCGGATGATCAAAGCGCACGCCGGTATCGAAGATGGCGATGACCGTATCGGTCATGCCGGTGGTGATATCCCACGCAGCGACGAAGTTGGCGCCCGAGACCTCGGAATCCTGCAGGTACCACTGGCTGCTGAACAACGGATCAGACGGGACTGCGCGCGCAAAGCGCCGGTGGTCCACCGCGGCGAACTCCACGTCCGGGTCCGATTCGAGGTCATGGAGCAGGTCCGTCAGGGCATTTCCTTCCCGGGGTTCTGCCAGCACGACAACCGCCATCCGGGCACCCAGGCTGCGGGTGGCCCGCAGTCCAAGGCCACGGCGTTGCATCAAAGTACGCACCCGGTCACGGGGGTTGGCGCCGCCTGCGGTGTCCGTAGCCGGTGCCGTATCCGGATCCGCCCGCAGGCCGACAATCAGCCGCTCAGCGGGTGGCGTGGAGCCCGGGACGGATGCCTCAAGGCCGGCCGGGATGGCCACTGCGGACACCACGAGCAGCCCGGCGATCGCCAGGCTCCAGCACTCTCTCATCCAGCACCTCCGCACTGCTGTCGGGGCCAGCAGTCAACCCGGCAAGTATGGGCCAAAGGCCCGTTGCAGGTGCGACGGGTACGTCACGCCGGGAGAGCGTCCCTGTTAACATCAGGGCCTGAGACAGGTTAAAAAAGGCGAAGCTGCAATGGCAAGGCGAACCCCCAGTGAGAAGTTGGTCCGCGACCTGCAGGCCGTGGTAGCAGATGCAGAGGCTTTGCTGCATGCCACCGCAGCACAAACCGGTGAGCGGGTCGAGGGCATCCGTGCACGGGCCGAGGAATCCCTGAGTCAGGCCCGGGTGCGGTTGAAGGAGGTCGAGGGTGAGGCGGTGGAGCAGATGAAGGAAGTAGCCGAGTCGGCGGATGAATACGTCCGGGACAATCCCTGGCAGGCCGTAGGCGTGGCCGCCGGTGTTGGGCTGATCCTGGGCCTGCTGATCAGCCGGCGGTGATCGAACCCGACGCCGGTCCCGACCACCGGACGGCGGGCGGCCCCGTGCACCGCCTGCTGGGTTCTGTGTCTGGCGTTCTCGCCACCCTGCTGGAGATCGGACAGACGCGGCTCGCGCTGCTCAGCGTCGAGCTCCGGGAGGAGGTCGACCGGATGGCTGTCCTGGCTGTCTGGGGCGCTGTGGCGGTTCTTGCCACCGGCATGGCCGTGCTGCTGGCGGGACTCACGATCATTTTTGCGTTCTGGGATACCCATCGCCTGCTGGCATCCCTGATGGTCACCGGCGGCTTTCTCGCTTTGGCAGGGGGTGCAGTGCTCTATGTCCGTCAGCAGCTTCGGGATCGCCCGGCCTTTCTGGGCGCCACCCTGAACGAACTGCGGCGGGATCAGGCCGGCCTGGCGGGTAGCGGCGACAGGCAGCCTTGAGCAACTCAGGCGACAGCCTTGCACGACGCCGGGTGCTGCTCACGGCACGCTCCGGACTGCAGCGACAACGGCTCTCTGGCCAGCTGGCCGGGATCACCAAAGGTCTGGACAGGCTCGACCGGGGAATCGACAGCGTAGCGCGCCTGGCCTCTCCGCCCCTGCTGGCAGCTGGCGCTGCGCTGCTGCTCTTCCTGCTTGGACGCAACAGGACCCGGCGCATCGTGACAGGCGGGGTCGCCCTCGCGCTGGCTGCACGACGCATACAGGCAACCGGTAATCTGTTCGCCTACCTTCTGTCCCAGCTGGTCAGCCGGCGAAAAGATCCTCACTCTCCCGGTTACCGTCGGGGTCCCTGAAGCGGAACCCGGCCGCCTTGATGCGTGCATTGCTTACGCCCCGCGGTCCCTTCACGACGCCGAGCCAGGTGACCGGCTCGAGGCCTTCCCGACGAGCCACGGCGGCGAAAAACTCCGACTTGTTGGCGGGGATGTCGTTGAACAGGTTATACAGGCCCGACAGCCCATGCCCGATGGCGAAGGCAAGGGCGCCAACGACATCATCCCGGTGTATCAGCATCGCGTCCGACTGACCGTCAAAGGGAATCTGCTTGCCGGCAATGTGCCGCAGCTCGTTCCGGTGCTCCCGCCCGGGGCCGTAGATGGTACCAGTCCGGAAATTCGCCACCTTGAGTCCCGGTGTTTCCAGGGCTGACAGCTTCTGCTCTGTTTCGATGAAGACCTGGGCCGACGGCGAGGCCGCGTTGGGCGGCGTGGCCTCGGTAACCGGCGTGACACCATGCGCGTCGCCGTAGGCATTGAGCGAGCTGCAGAACACGATCTGGCGGAGACGCTCGTGGACGGCACGGGGCGATGCGGCGAGCGCCGAGGCCAGCGCCTCAGCCGTACCCACATAGGAGTCGCGATAGGCCACCGGATCCATGAACGGTTTCCCGTCTTTAACGCCGAGACCGCCGGCCATGGCGAGTATCACGGCGTCCACACCGTCGATGAGGGCCTGCATTGGGCCGGCGTCGCTCCCCTTCATCACGAAGACCTGATCGGCAACCGTGGCCAGTTCGCTTTCCCGTTCCGGCCGGGTAGTCGTGACGCGGACTTCATGGCCCAGGCTGCGCAAGTACCTGGCTGCTGCCTTGCCTGTATAGGCGGCGCCGACGATGGCTAAACGCATGTGGGTCGTTCTCCCGTTGGGAATTTCGGTTGATCAGGCTGCGTGGCGGCGGGATTCTATCAGTCCTCTCCGCCCGACGACTCGCGGCGAGTAGCGAGGCGACGGCTCAGCCGGCAGAATAGCCATTGGCTTGCGCGTGAGCACGGAGATGAACTTCAGGGGACAGGTCCGGTCCGGACAGGGCAGGGGAGCGAGCTTCACCCGGCTGCCCTGGGCCCGCCAGCAGTTCCTGACCGGTCTCGGCATTGATCCGTTTCCCGGCACTCTCAACCTGGAGGTCCCGGATACAGACGCTGCCGCGCTCCGCGCTGCCATTGCCGCCAGTCCTGCGCTCGACATCCGGCCCGGCGACGGCCGTGGCTGCGCCGCCCGATGCGTTCCCGTGCTGGTCAGTGTGCCAGGCCGTGAACCGGTTACGGGGGCGATCGTCTGGCCGCAGGTCAGTGGTTATGCCGCCGGTCAGGCGGAACTGATTGCCGCAGTCTGCCTGCGGGAAACCCTCGGATTACAGGATAACGATCCGGTGACCATAAGCTGGATACCCACGGGTCCCTGGCGGGGCGTGATCTTCGACGTGGATGGCACGCTGGTGGACTCACTGCCCGGTTACCGGCGGGCCGCTGAACGGGTGGCCGCACCCTA
This sequence comes from uncultured Chromatiaceae bacterium, assembly GCA_964407855.1. Taxonomy (GTDB): domain Bacteria; phylum Pseudomonadota; class Gammaproteobacteria; order Steroidobacterales; genus SHZI01. Next base: position 21,769 of record CAYOXI010000001.1, on the reverse strand, counting down.
TGGGTGGGAGATTACCGACGAGGCTGTACACCGGGCGCTCAACTTCGGGGAATCCTTCTGGAGCCTGGTTGTACCGGCCGATTCCCGCGATGATCAGGCGCTCCTTGACCGACTGGGACAGGAGACGCTCGCGCACTGGCCTGCAGTCCTCGAGGAGTGCGTGGCACTGCTACCGGGCATTGAGGCGGCCCTTGGTGCGCTGCGCGGGCAGGGCCTGCGTCTGGGAATCTGGACGGCCTCCCGCGGAGAATCCTTCCTGCCGCTGGAACGCGCCGGCCTGCTCGGGTTGTTTGATGCGGTCATCACCGGCGGTGATGTGAACCGGCGCAAGCCGGATCCGGAAGGCCTGCTGCTCTGCCTCGACCGGCTGGGGCTGGCTGCAGCGGACAGTGTCTACGTCGGCGATACGATTGGCGACATGCAGGCCTCCCGGGCTGCCGGCCTGCATGCCATAGGCGTGCTGACAGGCGCGGCAGATTCGGCGCTGCTGTCGCGGGCAGGTGCACACCGGATCGTCGCTGATTTCCACCAGCTGCCCCGTATCCTGCTGCGCGAGTGACCGGGCCCCGGGCCCGGCAGTCAGGTCACGCCATCCCGGGCCAGGACGGCCAGTTCCTCCGGGCCATAACCGAGCAGATCGCCCAGTATGGCCGCGTTGTGCTCGCCGACCGCCGGTCCCGGCCAGTCGGTGCGTCCCGGCGTATCGCTGAGGAACGGCAGCATGGCGGGAATCGTGAGGGCCTGCCCGTTGACCTGCACCTCCTCGAAGAGTCCCCGGGCATTGAAGTGCGGGTCGTTCAACATGTCGACCACGCTGTAGATCGCTCCGGACGGTACCTCGGCCTTGCCAAGTACCTCCAGCACCCGGGCAGCCGTCAGGGTCGCGGTCCAGGCACCAATGGCCTGATCGAGCACCTTCTCATGCACCACCCGGCCGGCGTTGTCGGCCATCCGGGGATCATCGGCGAGGTCCGCACGGCCGATCGCCAGCATGAGGCGCTTGTAGATCGAATCCCCGTTGCCGCCAATGATGACAAATTTGCCGTCCTGGCAGCGGTAGGTGTTGGTGGGCACGATGCCGGTCAGCGTCGAACCCGACGGCTCCCGGACAACGCCGGCGCCGGAGTACTCCGGCACAACGCCCTCCATCAGGTTGAAGACAGACTCATAGAGGGCCGCATCAACCACCTGGCCCCGGTGATGCGGGTCGCGGCTGCGCTGTATGCACGCGAGCAGGACGCCGATGACGCAGTGGATACCGGCCAGGGTATCGCCGATGCTGAGGTTGGGACGGACTGGAGCGTCCCCGGGAAAGCCATTCACATAGCGAAAACCGCCGACTCCCTCGCAGACGGATGCGAAGCCGGGCCTCGCCGCATAGGGGCCGTCCTGGCCATAGCCCGAAATCCTCCCGTAGATGAGGCCGGGGTTCGTCTGCCACAGGTCTGCGGGCCCGAGGCCCCACTTCTCCAGGGTGCCCGGCCGGAAGTTTTCGATCAGCACGTCGGATTTCAGGGCCAGCTCGCGGGCCAGTGCCCGGCCCCGGGGATTGCGCAGGTCCAGCGTGACTGACTTCTTGTTGCGTCCCAGGCTGTGCCACCAGAGGGAGGTCCCATCCTTCATCACGCGCCAGGTCCGGATGGGATCACCGGCACCCGGCGGCTCGATCTTGATGACCTCAGCGCCGAAGTACCCCAGCATGCTGGCAGCAAAGGGTCCGGCCAGCAGCTGTCCCATTTCGAGAACGCGATAGCCATCCAGTGGTCGCTGGCCCTTGGTGGTGTCCATGTGGATTACCCGCTCTGGTCTGGTCCGGCAAGAGAGTGGCCGGATAGGGAAGGCGGTCCATCCGGTCCTGCGTCCCCGGAGGCCTGCGGCCCGGCGGGACGCGGCATTCTGCCAGACCCGGCGGTGCCTGTGTCGCTGGGCCTCAGTCCCGGGGCCGGCGGCGGATTCCCTCGACCACCAGGGCCAGAAAATCCTGCTCGTCCCGGACGGATTCTGCTTCCCGGGCATCCACCGTGTAGCCCAGATCATCCGCAATCTGCTGGTACCTGGGACGGCGGTGCTGAACGAGGCGGGGAAAGATCCAGCGTACGAAAGCGTCGGGATCCATGTCATCCGCAGAGGCTTTACCAGACTCGCCAAGGTAGGTTGCCAGTTCCCGCTCCAGGAAATCGGCCCGGTAATAGAGGGGTTTTGGATTGGCCGACGCCCGGCCGATCAGTTCCTGCTCCATCTCGTCGGCGGCGCGCACATAAAGGATCAGGGTGTTGTCGGCCAGCACCTTCAGCATGCCCGGGTCATCAAGCTCGCAGATGCTGCCACCCGCATCGTTGACGAAGTGATCGTAGCCATAGATTTCGCGCGCCTTGACGATGAAGTCAGCAACATCACGCATGGCGGCAATCTCGGCCGCATGGTGGAGTCGCTGCCGGCGCTGGAACTCGGCAACCGGGAGGCCTCCGCGTGCCGGTGCCCCGATCTTGCCCAGGAAGGTCGAGATCAGGTCCAGATTATGGACGGAAATGTTGCTTGCAATGTAGATCGAGTCACTACGGAGAAGATCGCGCAGGAAGCCCACCTGCATCGCCTGCCGCTTGATGTTATCCATGATCGGCTCTTCGAGGTAAGCAGTGCCGATCCGGTAGTCCCCGGAGTAGTGAAACCAGGTTGTCTGGGGCAGCTTGCGGGCCAGCGTTGTCTTGCCCACGCCCGACATCCCAAGCAGGGTTATCGCCCGGCGGGGCCAGGCGAGAAAAGCTTCGCGGGTCATGCGCATGGCAGGGAGTATACCGGGACGCCGTCAGAGGCCGGCGAGGCGCCGGTGCAGGTCCAGGGCCTCGGTGCTCGGTCTGTCGCTCTCCTCGCGCGGATAGCGCAGCGGACGCCCGGCCAGTATCCGGTAGCTGGTCTCAGAGAGGTCGTCGGCAATCACCACGGACATGGTGCCGGTATCAATGGCGATCTTTCCAAGGTCAAAGAGGGTATGCAAATCCGCCCTGAGCAGCAGTCCGTTGGACGGGTGATGGGTCGTCTTGCCCTGGTAGGGAGCGATACAGGCGGCTTCCAGCGCATCCGGCGCATTGAAATTCGTTATCGCGCAGCGGTGCTCGTAGGCATCCAGCAGGGCCTGGCGGAAGGCGGGCAACCCCCGCCGCTTGATGATCGTGTCGACGATGGACTGGCGACCATCCTTGCTGTTCCGGGGTTCGAACAGCTGCAGCCTGGCGATCTCCCGCTCGGAAAGCCTGATCATGCCGCTCATGTCGAGAATCGGACCACCGGCCGCGGCATTGAGCAGGCGGCGCCGGGCGAAGCGCTCCACGCTGCCAAAATCGGCCTCAATGCGGCCCATGTTCAGGTCGGAGACCCGGGAGAATCCGCGGACATCGGCGCTCAGATAGTCCTTCAGATCCGCGTAGGGCAGGGACACCTGGATCGGTTCCGAGAGGAAGAAGAGATACTCCCGGAGGGAGTTACGGTCGTCGTCGCCGCTCCAGATGGCCCGGGCCGCCTTGGCATTCTCATAGCGGCCGAGCACCTTGGCGTAGTACCGGAACGTTTCTTTCTGGCCGAGCAGGACGAAGTCGCCGACGCTCATCAGGAACCAGTTCTCGATGTTCTCCGTGGTGCCGGGCAGGCCCCAGGCGTAGAAGCCGTGTCCCCGGCGCTCGATATCGATCAGCTCGGGGTAGGTGGCATCGCTGAAAGTCCGGATGATGAGTTGCCTTTCTATGGGGGAGGCAACGGAACGCTCCAGATCCTTGCGGTCTCCGGGGGCGTCCACGGCACTGACGAAGATCCTGATCATCGTTCAATTCTAGCCCACAACCCGCGGAAGGCCGGCTAATCTCCGTGGCGGCCCCTGTGGGTCAGCCTGGGAAAAGGTATCATTGGCGCGGCTTTTTTTACGGTCGGTATCCCGCCTGCGGACCCACCCCCAGTTGGATCAGCGTGAGACTCGCATGACTCAGAGCGCCTGGCACGTACACAAGTTTGGCGGCACCAGCCTCGGCGATGCCGACTGCTTCCGGCGGGTGGCAGACATCCTCCTGGCGGATCCGGCACCACGCCAGGCGGTTGTGGTCTCGGCCATGGCGAAGACGACCGATGCCTTGCTGGGCCTCGTTGCCGCGGCTGAGCAGTCTGCCCCCGATCTTGCCTCCCGAATGGACGCCATTGCGACCCGCTATCGGGGCACGGTGACCAGTCTTCTAAGGCAGAAGGGCCGGACGGATGAGGTCCTGAAATCCTTTGGCAGCGAAATGGCTGACATCAAGGATGTCCTGCATGCAATCTCCCTCGTTCGCCAGGCTGGGGATCGCAGCAGGGACCTGATCGCTGGTTTTGGCGAGCTCTGGTCTTCGCGGCTGCTGGCTGCCTATCTTGCCGAGCGTGCGCTCGCTGTCCGGGAAGGACCGGTCGTGCACTGGGTCGACGCCCGTGACCTGATCACGATCGAGCGGAGCGAGATGGGCCCGGTGGTGCTCTGGGAAGAGTCCAGGGCCAACGCCTGCCGCCACTTTCCGGCAGACAGGCACGGTATCAGCGTGGTCACGGGCTTCGTTGCCCGGGAGCGTAATGGCCTGCAGACGACTCTTGGCCGCAATGGCAGTGACTTCTCGGCATCCATCGTTGGCGCCCTGATCGACGCCAGCAAGATCACGATCTGGACCGATGTGGATGGCGTGATGAGCGCTGACCCGAATCGCGTGCCAGAGGCCGCTATCATCGCCTCGCTGTCCTACAGCGAGGCGATGGAGCTTGCATACTTCGGTGCCAAGGTCATCCATCCCCAGACCATGTCGCCTGCGGTGCAGCGTTCCATTCCCATCTGGATCCGGAACACCTTCAATCCGTCGGCGCCCGGTTCACTGATCGGACCTGCATCAGACCCGGCGCAGCCCATCAAGGGGATTACTGCCGTCGATGACGTTGCATTGCTGAATATCGAGGGTGCTGGAATGATCGGCGTGCCCGGCACAGCCGACCGGCTCTTCGGCGCCCTCCGGGAGGCTGGCATCTCGGTCATCCTGATTTCACAGGCCAGTTCGGAGCATTCGATCTGCATCGGTGTGCCGAACCACATGGTTGCCGATGCCGAACGGGTGCTGCGCCGGGCCTTCGCCGTGGAGCTGGACCAGGGCCTGATCCAGAGCGTGACCGTCCAGAATCCCTGCAGTGTGATCGCCGTCGTCGGCGACGGCATGGCCGGCATGCCGGGGGTTGCCGGACGTTTCCTCGGTACGCTGGGCGCTGCCGGCATCAATGTGAAGGCGATTGCGCAGGGTTCGTCCGAGCGCAACATTTCCGCAGTGATTGCCCGGCAGGATTCCACCCGGGCGCTGCGGGCTGTGCATTCGGGTTTTTACCTGTCCGCCGAGACCATCTCCATCGGCATCATTGGTCCCGGCAATGTCGGTGGCATGCTGCTTGCCCAGATGGCGGCAGAGCTTGCCCGCCTCAGGTCGCAGTCCAATCTCGATCTGCGCGTCCGTGCCATTGCCAGTTCTTCCCGGATGCTGCTGCATGACCGGGCCCTCGACCTCAACACCTGGCAAAGGGACTTCGAGAAGCAGTCGGTACCGCTGGACTGGGCACGCTTCACGAATCATGTGCATGCGGAGCATCTGCCCCATGCAGTCGTTGTGGACTGCAGCGCCAGCGAGGAAATTGCCGGCCGTTACGTGGCGTGGCTGGGGGCCGGTGTCCATGTGGTCACGCCCAACAAGAAGGCACCCAGTGGTCCGTTGGCCGGCTATGACGAACTGCATGCGGTACGGCGCAGGAGCAATACCCGGTTTCTCTACGAGACCACGGTGGGTGCGGCGTTGCCGATCATCGGCACACTCAGGGACCTCCGGGAGACCGGCGACGAGATTCGGAGTGTCGAAGGCATCTTCTCCGGTACGCTTGCCTACCTCTTCAACGTTTACGACGGGAGCCGGCCTTTCTCGACCATTGTGCGCGAGGCCCGGGAGGCCGGCTATACCGAGCCGGATCCCCGGGATGACCTGTCAGGACTTGATGTCGCCCGCAAGCTCATCATCCTGAGCCGGGAGATGGGCATGCGCCTGGAAATGAAAGACCTGGTGGTGGAGAGCCTCATACCGGCGGGTCTCGAGGCGGGCAGCGCCGAGGACTTCCTGGCCTCATTGCCGGCTCACGACGCTGCGATGGCCGATCGCTGGCGGCAGGCGAGCGAGAGAGGCGAGGTGCTGCGCTACGTTGCCCGCCTCGACCGGCGCAGTGGCGCGGCGACCGTACGGGTTGAGTCCCTGCCCCGGGACCACCAGTTCGCCAGCATCAACCTCACGGACAATATCGTGCGCTATTCATCCGCGCGCTACAGTGAGAATCCCCTGGTCGTGCAGGGACCCGGTGCCGGTCCTGCCGTGACGGCAGCGGGGGTATTTGCCGACCTGCTGCGTCTGGCCGCCTATCTGGGCGCCCCCCTCTGAGACCGTCGATGCGTTACCTGAGCACCCGCGGCGGAGTACCGGTCGCCGTCGAGGCGGCGATCATGAGTGGTACCGCACCAGACGGCGGACTTTACGTGCCCGAAAGTCTGCCGGTGCTGGATGTCGCCAGCCTGCCGGCGGCCGACGATTTTCCGGGCATGGCCCGGGCAATACTGGCTCAGTTCTTTGCCGGCTCGTCGCTGGCCCCGGCGCTGGAGCAGATCTGCCAGTCGGCTCTGAACTTTCCGGTTCCCCTGCGCCGGCTGGAGGAATCTCCCGGCTCACTGAGCGTGCTCGAGCTGTTTCACGGGCCGACTGCCGCGTTCAAGGATGTCGGTGCCCGCTTCCTTGCCCATTGCATGGAGGCAATCCTGCGGGAGGGCCGCTACGCGACGCCGCCGGTCACGATCCTGGTCGCCACCTCGGGCGACACGGGTGGCGCGGTTGCCTCGGCCTATCACCGCCGGCCGGGTACGCGGGTCGTGGTCCTGTTCCCTGAGGGACGGGTATCCCCCCGCCAGCAGCATCAGCTCACCTGCTGGGGCGACAACGTACTGTCCCTCGCCGTGCGTGGTGAGTTTGATGACTGCCAGCGGCTGGTCAAGGCCGCGTTTTCGGATGCCGGGCTGCGTGCCGATCATCGCCTCTGTTCGGCGAACAGCATCAACGTTGGCCGGCTACTGCCCCAGGCGGCTTACTACGGACTGGCAAGTACCGCCCACTACCGGACAACAGGCCGGCCCTTAAGTTTCATTGTGCCCACCGGCAATCTGGGCAACGCCTTCGCCTGTGTCTGGGCGAGAAGGACCGGACTACCCATTGGGCGGATCATCCTGGCCACGAACGCCAATCGGAGTATTCAGGACTTTCTTGCCACGGGCCAGTGGCTGCCCCGGCCGAGCGTGGCGACGCTCGCGTCCGCTATGGATGTTGGCAATCCCAGCAACATGGAGCGTTTGCGCGCCTTGTGCGGAGATGTCGAGAGCCTTCGTCAGGAAGTCACGGCGCAGGCTGTGAGCGATGATGAGATCAGGGCTGCCCTGGTGGCAGAGTTCCGGTGCCACGGCGTGGCCTGGTGCCCGCATACAGCGACCGGTCTGCACGTCTACCGGGAGCTGCCAGCCGCGGAGCGCGAGCGACAGGACTGGGCGGTGGTCGCAACAGCGCATGCCGCCAAGTTCGACACCATCGTGGAACCTCTGCTGGGAATACGGCTACAGCCACCAGCCGAGCTTGTGATGCTCCTCGACAAGCCGGTCAGCTTTCAGGTCATTGATCCCGAGCTGCCTGCCCTGGCCCGGCAGCTTGCCGCCAGATGAATGAGGTGCTTGCCTGGCTGAGCCAGGATCCCCTGGGGCTGGCAGCTGTCCTCGCCGGGGCGCTAATCCTGCTTGGATCGGGCCTCTGGCTGTGGCGCCTGCAGGTCCGCAGGCGTCGTGACATCAACCGGCGGTTGAAGGCTGCCTGCCAGGGTGTGCTGGCGGACTTCGTGATTCCGGATGGCAACGGCGGGCAGATCCAGGTGCAGTACGCCCTGCTGACCGGGCGGGGCATCATTGTCCTGGACATCAAGGACGTCGAGGGCCACGTCTTTGGCAGCGAGGCCATGCAGGACTGGACCGTGATTGCCGATGACCGCCGCTATACCTTCGCCAATCCCCAGCCGGGACTCTGGGATCGCGTGGCGGCCGTCAAGCGGATAGCGGCCGAGGTGCCGGTAACTGGCGTGGTTGCCTTCACTGAGCGGGCGCGCTTCACGAAAGGCAAGCCCAGAAGCGTGACCCTGCTGGAGTCGCTGCTGCAGGAACTTGCCAGGGACCGTGCTGCTTCCCGGGACCAGTCCGGGGCTGGCTACACGGTGCCCTGGGAGCGTCTGCGCCAGGCGGCCGTTGGCGCGCGCATGGATCGCCTCCTCATGCAGCAGGAGGGTTGAGGCCGAAGAGCCGTTCCGCGTTGCGGGTCGAGGCAGCCGCGATCTCGTCCGTGGGCTGGCGCATGTAAACCGCCAGCGTCCGCACGACCTCCTGGAGGTGAGCGGGCTCGTTTCGCCGGCCGGGAGGGCGGGGTTCCAGGCTGCGGGGAAGGAGGTAGGGCGCATCCGTCTCGATCAGTAGCCGGTCGAGAGGCAATTCCCGGACCGCCTCCCGCAGCCCTGTTGCCCGGCGGTCGTCACAGATCCAGCCGGTAATGCCAATATAGAGGCCAAGTTCCAGATAGTCCGCCATCGCATCCGGTCCCTCGGTGAAGCAATGGGCAACCCCGCCGGGCAGGCGGCTGCCCTGCTCGCGGAGCATCGCCAGGAAGTCGTCGTGTGCGGCACGCTGGTGCAGAAAAAGTGGCTTCCCGGCGCGAGCCGCCAGATCCAGCTGGCGGCCAAAAGCCTCCACCTGCTGCAGCCGGGGCGCGTAGTCGCGGAAATAGTCCAGGCCGCATTCGCCGGCAGCGACGACCTCGGGTCGCATCAGCAAGCCGGCAAGCGTTGTCTCGTCAGCTGTACCGAAGGCGGCCGACTCGTGGGGATGCACGCCGGCCGTTGCCCACAGGACGGCCGGGTGCTCTGCTGCCAGGTCGATTGCGGCGGTGCTGCCGGCGATCGACGTCCCGGTCACGATCAGGCGGGTGACACCGGCGGCCGCCGCGCGGCCAATTACCTCGGCGAGATCGTTGCTGAAGCTGCCATGAGTGAGATTGGCACCGACGTCGATCAGGTCGCGCAAGGGCTCACGCCGCCACACCGGTGCCCGCGAGCTGCCTCAGCACGTAGTGCAGGATGCCCCCGTGAACGAAGTACTCGCGTTCCTTGGGCGTATCGATCCGCACCCGGCCCCGGAAAATGACCGTGGATCCGTCCTCCCGACGGGCAGTGACGGACACCTCGCGCGCCTGTCCACCGTCAAGGCCGGTGATTGCATAAACTTCGGTTCCACTAAGGCCAAGGCTCGCCGCAGATTCGCCCGGCAGGAACTCAAGCGGGAGCACGCCCATCCCAATCAGGTTGGAGCGGTGAATGCGCTCGTAGCTTTCGGCAATCACCGCGCGCACCCCGAGGAGCTTCGTCCCTTTGGCGGCCCAGTCCCGCGACGAGCCGCTGCCGTACTCCTTGCCGGCCAGCACGACGAGCGGCACGCCGTCGGCCGCGTAGCGCATGGCGGCATCAAAGATGGACAGCTTCTCGCCATCCGGCAGATGCCGGGTGTAGCCACCCTCGGTGCCCGGCACCAGCTGATTCCGCAGCCGGATATTCGCAAAGGTTCCCCGCATCATGACTTCGTGATTGCCGCGCCGCGCCCCATACTGATTAAAATCAGTCGGTTGCACGCCCTTGCTCAGCAAATACCTGCCGGCTGGGCTATCCTTCGCGATCGAACCGGCCGGTGAGATATGGTCAGTCGTGACCGAGTCGCCGAGCATGGCCAGCACCCGGGCTCCCTGAATGTCGTGCACGGTCGCCGGCTGACGCGTCATGCCGTCGAAGTAGGGTGGATTCCGTACATAGGTGGAGTCGTCGTTCCAGGCAAAGCGGTTGCCTGCCGGTACCTGGATGGAATTCCAGTTGCGGTCACCGGCAAAGACGTCGGCATAGCTCCGGCGGAACATCTCCGAGTCCAGCGACTTCGCGATGATCTCCTGGATCTCGTGCCTGCCGGGCCAGATGTCCCGGAGGTAGACAGGTTCGCCGTTCGTGCCGGTTCCTAGCGGGTCCTTTTCCAGGTCAACATTCATGCTTCCGGCAAGGGCGTAAGCGACCACCAGCGGCGGAGAGGCGAGGAAATTGTTGCGCACGAGGGGATGAATCCGGCCCTCGAAATTGCGGTTGCCTGACAGGACACTGCAGCCGATTAGCCGTCCCTCCCGGACAGCCTTCTCGATAGGCTCATCCAGCGGTCCTGAATTGCCGATGCAGGTTGTGCACCCGTAGCCGACGATATTGAATCCCAGCGCGTTGAGCGGTTCGAGCAGGCCAGACCTTTCAAGATAATTGCTGACGACCCGGGAACCGGGTGCCAGGCTGGTCTTGACCCACGGCTTTGAGGCCAGGCCTCGCTGCAGGGCATTGCGTGCCAGCAGCCCCGCGCCAATCATTACCGATGGATTCGAGGTGTTGGTGCAGCTGGTGATCGCGGCTATCAGCACCGACCCGTTCTCCAGGCCAAAGGTATGCCCCTTCAGCGCAACAGTCACGGCTTCCTTCCCCGTCCTGCCGTCCCCGATCTGCTCAGCCTCCACCCGGCGGTACGCCGCAGCCGCATTCCGAAGCGCAATGCGGTCCTGGGGTCGACGGGGTCCCGCGAGGCTGGGCTCCACCGAATCCAGGTCGAGCTCCAGTACATCAGTGAACAATGGGTCGGGCTGGCCATCTTCGCGCCAGAGACCCTGGGCCTGGGCGTAGGCACGGATCAACCTGACATCGCTGGCTGCACGGCCGGACAGCTCGAGATACCGGATCGTTTCACGGTCAATAGGGAAAATTGCAACGGTGCTGCCGAACTCGGGCGACATGTTGCCGATCGTCGCGCGGTCGGCCAGGGGCAGGTTAGACAGGCCATCGCCGAAGAATTCAACGAACTTGCCAACAACCCCCTTCTTCCGGAGCATCTCGGTAACCGTCAGGACCAGGTCGGTTGCCGTCGTGCCCTCGCGCAGACGGCCGCTGAGGCGAAAGCCGATGACGTCGGGTATCAGCATCGTGATTGCCTGCCCCAGCATCGCCGCCTCGGCCTCGATGCCACCGACACCCCAGCCCAGTACACCGAGGCCATTGATCATGGTCGTATGGGAATCCGTACCGACGACAGTGTCCGGGTAGGCGATCCGCCGACCGTCTGCCGTGGTGTCGAACACAACCCGGGACAGGAACTCCAGGTTGACCTGGTGGACGATACCGGTATTCGGGGGCACGACCTTGAAGTTCCGGAAGGCGGCCTGGCCCCAGCGCAGGAAGCCATAGCGCTCCTGATTGCGCTGGAATTCGATGGCAGTGTTCTCTTCAAGTGAGGTGCTTGTGCCGTAGTGATCGACCTGCACGGAGTGATCGATGACAAGCTCAGCCGGGGAGAGTGGATTGATGCTGTCGGCCTGTCCGCCCAGCCTGACGACTGCATCCCGCATGGCGGCCAGGTCAACCACGGCCGGAACCCCGGTAAAGTCCTGAAGCACAACGCGGGCCGGGGTGAAGGCAATTTCATGCTCGGCAGGGTGGCGGGGATCCCAGTTGGCGAGCGCGGAGATATCTGCCGGTCGCACGTCGCCCCCGGCCGCATGCCGCAGAAGGTTCTCGAGGAGTATCTTCAGGGAATAGGGCAGCCGGGAGACGTGGCCTTCGCGCACGGCGGAGAGGCTGTAGATTTCATATTCAACGCCATCGACCGACAGCTTGGACTTCGCATTGATGATCTCGGCCATTCCAGAGGTCTCCAGACCAGACTAAAAACAGGGCCCCCGGACTTGCCGGACCCGCAGGCCGGAGTCGTCGCGATCCGGTGCGATCTGGGCCGCAGAGGGGCATGGGAAGCCATAAAGTATAGCGGAAGGCGCCGCCTCACGCCGAATGACCGAGTGCGTCGCGGGCTGCGGGCAAGGCCGGGCCGGCCAGGCCGGATTCAAGAATGGCACCACCGCCGAGGCACTCTTCTCCCGCATAGAACACGACGAACTGGCCCGGCGCAGGGCATCTTTGCGGCTCCATGAACTGCACTTCGATCTCATCCCGGCCGCTGTCCGAGACGATGCACGGCGTCGTGGCCTGGCGATGGCGCATTCGTGCTTCCAGACGGGCTCCGCACGCCAGGCCTGCCGGCGGTGCCGCTAACCAGCGCAGGTGTCCAGCGCGGATCCGGTTGCTGAACAGCGTGGGGTTGTCGTGGCCCTGGACAACGAGCAGGGCATTGCGCCGGGGATCCTTGCCGGCCACAAACCAGGGTGCCTCGTCCGCACCCTGCTGACCGCCGATCCCGAGGCCCTCCCGTTGCCCAAGCGTATAGAACGGCAGACCTGCGTGCGTGCCGAGGATTACGCCCTCGGCGCTCAGGATGGGGCCTGGAATTGGTCGCACATGGTTTTGCAGGAACTGCCGGAACGGCCGCTCGCCGATAAAGCAGATTCCGGTGCTGTCCGGCTTGTCATGGTTCGAAAGACCATGCTCCCGGGCCAGCTTACGGACCTCGGGTTTAGGCAGATCGCCGAGCGGAAACAGGCTCACTGCCAGCGCTGATGGATCGACTGCATGGAGGAAGTAGGTCTGGTCCTTGTCGGCGTCGGCAGCCCGGAGCAGACGCAGACGCGGCGCGTGTTCCACCCGTGCATAGTGACCGGTCGCAATCAGGTCTGCACCGAGGCGACGCGCATGGTTGAGGAAAGCCCCGAATTTGATGTAGCGGTTGCAGTCCACGTCCGGGTTGGGCGTAAGTCCCGCGCGGATGGCGGTCAGGAACCCGGCAAATACCTCGTCCCGATATTCCCGCGAAAAGTTGCTGTGGTGGAGCGGAATGTCCAGATCCGTGCAGACCCGACGGGCATCAGCCAGATCCTGGCCGGCGCTGCAGTACTCGTCACCCGACTCCCAGTTGGTCATATGGAGAGCCTCCACACGATAACCAGCCTTGAGCAGACGCAGCGCCGCCACGGCCGAATCCACCCCGCCGGACAGCGCAACGATGACCCGTGTGGCACCTGGGCACTTCATTGCGCCAGTCTAGCAGCCCGCCGGTTGACGACTCAGAGGACTGCAGCTCGCAGGGCGAGTTCGGTCGGTTCAATCTGCTGGAAGAGTTCAAGCCCGTGACGTGGGCCGTTCAGATAGTCGTCGACGGCGCGCAGCACCATGGGGCTGCGAAGCGTGGACTGACGTGCGTCCAGTTCATGCCTGTTGAGCCAGACCACCCGTTCAATGCCGGTATCGAGCGCCCGCCCGGGGTCGTGCCCGGTGCAATGGCCGGCAAACGCCACGCGGAGAAAAGGGCTTCGCCCGGGCCCTGGTGCCCAGAGGTAGACACCGACAACCGCCTCTGGCACGAACCGCCAGGCTGTCTCCTCGAGGGTCTCACGGGCCACTGCAGCGGTCAGGCTCTCCCCGTGCTCGACATGACCTGCAGGCTGGTTGATGACGATACGGCCACCGACACTTTCCTCAACCAGCAGAAACCGGCCGTGCTGCTCGAACACAGCGGCGACGGTCAGCTCAGGCTGAATGGCCTTCGGATTCCCGCCCGGCATGGGCCCGGATCAGACGCGCAATTGCCGAAGCTCTCTGGCCGTCTCCGACGCCGCCCAGATCTCCTCGAACATCGTCAGGTAGCGGCGGGTCACCACTGGTTCATAGGTATCGGCGATGCCTTCCCAGCGTGTGTGATGCACGCGGTAGAGGAGGGCAATGTCATCGGCCAGCAGAAAAGCCTCGCGATGATCCCGGTAATTTTCATGCAGGTTCCGGAATTCGATGTAGGTGTCGAGACGACGACCGAGGGCAATGAGCCGGTTCGCACTCCTGGAGGTGCGTGAAGGTTCTGATATGAGTACCCGCACGCGGGCGAAGCGTTTGGCAAGCACCAGACGCTTGGCGATCTCGAGAAAGCTGTCGTGGTCATAGATGCCGGGCTCAAGATCCGAGGTCAGGATCGAGATGCAACGGTTGGCGACCGCGGCAACCTCCACAACGGCTGCCAGCGTATCCTCCATGGTTGTGAAGACCCACCGCCGGCCTTGTTTTCGCTCGGGACTCATCTGCTCACTGCTTTCTGCGCAGGTCAGCCTCGATTGTACGAAGTCAGGGTGCTGCGTTAGTGCCAACTGAGTCACGATTGTGGCCCCATGTCCGGATTTCAGGGTTCCGAGTCGGCTGCCCGCCGGGCAAGACCGGGGGCATCACCGATGTACTGCCCGGGTGTCATTGCCAGCAGCCGGTCCCGCTCCGCCTCGGGCAGTGCCACCGACTGCAGGAAGCCGGCCAGCGCCTCGCGGCTGATGGTGGCGCCCCTGGTCAGGGCCTTGAGCTGCTCGTAAGCGTCCAGATGACCATAGCGCCTCATGACGGTCTGCACGGCTTCGCCGAGGACCTCCCATGCCGGCGTCAGGTCGGCCTGGATCCGGCTGGCGTCCACATCAAGCTTGCGCAGACCGGCGAGCAGGGAGTTGGCTGCGAGGCAGGTGTGACCGACTGCAACACCCATGTTCCGCAGGACAGTGGAGTCACTCAGGTCCCGTTGCCAGCGTGAAACGGGCAGTTTCTCGGCAAAGTGTGCCAGGAGGCTGTTGGCAACGCCCAGGTTCCCTTCGGCATTCTCGAAATCAATGGGATTGACCTTGTGCGGCATCGTGGACGAGCCGACCTCACCATCAATCTTCCTCTGGCGAAAGTAGCCCAGCGCTATGTAGCCCCAGAGATCCCTCGAGAGATCGAGCAGAACGACGTTGGCCCGGATCAACGCATGGCAATACTCGGCTACCCAGTCATGGGGCTCGATCTGGGTGGTGTATGGATTCCAGACCAGGCCCAGCGACTCAACGAAGCGCCGGGACAGATCCGGCCAGTCCACGGCAGGGTACGCCACGAGGTGGGCATTGTAGTTACCCACCGCCCCGTTCATCTTCGCCAGTGGTTCCACTGCCCGGAGCTGCTTCAGCTGGCGCTTGAGGCGCCAGCCGAAGTTGGCGATCTCCTTGCCCATGGTGGTGGGACTGGCCGGTTGCCCATGGGTTCTCGCCAGCATGGGGATATCTGCCAGGTTGCGGGCCATGGAATCCAGCAGTTTGCTGACCTGACGAAGCTGGGGAAGGAGGATTTCGTCCCTGCCATTGCGGAGAATCAGGGCGTAGGCAACGTTGTTGATGTCTTCTGACGTGCAGGCGAAGTGCAGGAATGGCCGTAGCTTGCCCAGGTCCCGATCTTCGCCGAGGCGCTCGGCAATCAGGTACTCGACCGCTTTGACGTCGTGATTGATCTGGTGCTCGATTTCCTTGACCCGGCGCGCATCATCCGCCGAGAAACGCTCCGCGAGGTCATTCAGTACGACACCGACCGCGGGCGACAGGGGATCAAGGCCTGAGACGCCTGGCTCGGTCGCCAGAAACTGGAGCCACCGTACCTCAGCCAGGACCCGGTAGCGAATGAGTCCCGATTCGCTGAAGGTCTGGCGCAGGGGGTCGAGCTTGCCGGCGTAGCGCCCGTCAAGGGGTGAAATGGCGTTGAGGGGGCTGCGATCCATACCGGGGCTGGCCAGTTCCAGGGCGCGTCCGTTGCGGACGGAAAAATCCTATAATTCAGCGCGCAAAGGATACACCAACCCCGCTGCCCGTCGCCGCCGGCACGGCCGATCCAGTCTATAGCCCGCCTCTCAGGAGACTTCCATGGCCAAACAGGACTACCGCGTCGAACACGACAGCATGGGTGAGCTGCGAGTCCCCGCCGATGCCCTGTGGGGCGCACAGACCCAGCGCGCGGTCGAGAACTTCCCTGTCAGCAACCTCACGATGCCCCGTGGCTTCATCCGGGCCCTTGGATTGATCAAATGGGCAGCGGCGGGCGCGAATGCCGAGCTCGGCCTGATGAAGAGTGGCAGGGCGATGGCCATCCAGGCCTCGGCACTGGAAGTCGCTGCAGGCAAGCATGATGCCCATTTTCCTGTGGACGTATTCCAGACCGGATCCGGCACCAGCTCGAACATGAACGCCAATGAAGTCATCGCCAGACTTGCCAGTCGGAGACTGGGAGCCAAAGTGCATGCCAATGATGACGTCAATATGGGTCAGAGCAGCAACGACGTTATCCCGACCGCGATTCATGTCAGCGCCGCACTGGAAGTGACGGAGGTGTTATTGCCGGCACTCGTCCACCTGCGGAAAGTGATCCTTGCCAAAGGCAGGCAGTGCGACCGGCACGTGAAGACGGGTAGAACCCACCTCATGGATGCCATGCCGGTGCGGATGAGCCAGGAGCTCGGCGGCTGGGCCCAGCAGATCGCCAATGCCGAGGCCCGGATTCGCGACTGCCTGCCGCGTCTTACCCGTCTCGCGCAGGGTGGGACAGCAGTCGGCACTGGGATCAATGCCCATCCGAAATTCGGCAAGAAGGTTGCGGTGCTGCTGACTGAGCAGACCCGGGTACGATTCAGTGTTTCCCGGAACCTTTTCGAATCGCTGAGCAGCCAGGATACGGCCGTTGAGTTGTCCGGGCACCTGCGCGGCCTGGCGGTTGCCCTGATGAAGATCGCCAATGACCTTCGCTGGATGAACAGCGGACCGCTGGCCGGTCTGGGTGAGATTTCGCTGCCAGCTCTGCAGCCGGGGAGCAGCATCATGCCGGGCAAGGTAAATCCGGTGATCCCAGAGGCCGTCGCAATGGTAGCGGCCCAGGTGATCGGCAACGATGCCACCATCACGATTGCCGGACAGTCAGGCAATTTCCAGCTGAATGTGATGCTGCCGGTTGTCGGTTTTAATTTGCTTCAGAGCGTGCAGATACTGGGCAATTGCAGCCGGTTGCTGGCTGACAAGGCCATCAAGGGTTTCAAGGTAAATGAAGACAAGCTGGTCGAGGCACTGGATCGCAATCCGATTCTGGTCACAGCGATGAACCCCGTGATCGGCTATGAGAAGGGGGCCGCTATTGCCAAGAGGGCCTATGCCGAGCGCCGCGCGGTCAGGGACGTTGCTCGTGAAATGACTGATCTGACCGATCGTGAGATCAACCGGCTGCTGGATGCCGGTGGACTTACCCGGGGGGGAATCAAGTCCTGACGGAACGGGCGGACAAGCAGATCGGGTACATTGCCACCGCGCTTCAGGCCACCCGTGCCCCGGTGGACCTGGTCGCTGAGGCACTCGCCCGCGTCCCTGCACCGGCCCGGAGCGAACTGTTTCCAGGTCCCCTGCTTCCGGCCGCAGTACTGGTGCTCCTTCTGGAGGATGACCTCGGCGGCTGGCAGGTACTGCTGACCCGCCGCTCGGAGCAGCTGCGGGATCATCCGGGGCAGATCAGCTTTCCTGGCGGCCGCTTCGAGGCCCGGGATGGGTCACCCGCCGGGACCGCGTTGCGCGAGGTGCGGGAGGAGGTGGGGATCGGGGCCGAGTTCGTCGAGATCCTCGGTTACCTGCCACCCCAACCCGTCGTGACCGGTTTCGCGGTGAGTCCGGTGGTCGGTCGCCTGCGTGCCGGGTACACCCTCCGGCCAGATCCGGACGAGGTTGCCGAGATTTTCATGCTGCCCCTTGCCTTCCTTGCTGACAGCCGCAACCTCCGGTGGCGTGAGCGGACTGTTCGCGGCGTGATCCAGCGTGTGCCGGATTTTCAGTATGGTGAACGACAGATCTGGGGAGCCACGGCCCAGATTCTGTGTAACCTAAGAAAATATACGATATGAAACAACACGTAAAGAGTGATATCTCGCAGCTCCTGGAGATCATGGCCGCGCTCCGCGACCCGGTGTGCGGTTGTCCCTGGGATGTCGCTCAGGATTTCCGGTCGATTGCGCCCTTCACACTGGAAGAGGCCTATGAAGTTGCCGACGCCATCGACAGGAACGACCTGACCGGTCTTCGCGATGAACTGGGCGACCTCCTGCTGCAGGTTGTCTTTCACGCGCAGATCGCCAGCGAGCAGCGAGCCTTTGATTTCGGCGACGTGGTGGGCTCCATCAGTCAGAAACTGATTCGACGTCACCCCCATGTGTTCGCTGAAGGACAGGTGTCCGGTGCCGGGCATCAGCACGCTGCGTGGGAGGATCACAAGGCGCGGGAACGCGCAGCTGATGCTGATGGCTCCACCCTGGCCGGGATCGCGCAGGCGCTGCCTGCCCTGTTGCGGGCCGACAAACTGGCCCGACGGGCCGCGCGTGTGGGTTTCGACTGGCCTGATGCCGACGGCGTTGCTGCCAAGCTGGAGGAGGAACTGGCCGAACTGGAGACTGCCCGACAGGCCGGCGACCCTGGTGGTGTCGCAGAAGAAATTGGCGACCTGCTCTTCACCTGCGCAAGTCTTGCGCGCCACCTCGGAGTCAATCCTGAGGAAGCCCTGCGTGTGGCCAACAACAAGTTTGAACAGCGCTTTCGCGCACTCGAAGGCCTGCTTCAGGTCAGGGGCATGAATTGCGACGAAATGACACCCGTTCAGCTGAACGGACTCTGGGAAGATGTTAAGGCGCGTAGCCGGCAGCCGCGTGGTTAACTCGTAATTCAGTTGCGTCCGGGTAGCGTCAGTCGCGCCACTTCCATGCGGAGATCCGGACATGAATGCCTGTACCAAGAACTTCCGCCTGCTGATCGCCTCCGGCCCGATACTCGCGCTGCTGGCCGGAACTGCTGAGGCCGGACGACGCGGTCCGCCCGTCTGGGTGCCGCCCGGCCAGCATCACGAACATCGGTCGGTCGAGTATGCGCGGGTAACCGGCGTGCGCCCCCTGTTCGAGTCGGTGACCACCCGGGTACCGGTTCGCGAGTGCTATGAAGGGACTGCCTATGGGCAGGTCCCCCGTGGAGCACTGCACCGGCCCGGCGTGGTCGGGTCGACAGTAGCGGGCGGCGTGATCGGTGGCGTGATTGGTGATCGCTTCGGTGGCGGTGACGGACGCGACGCCATGCGGCTGTTTGGTGCACTCGTCGGAGCGGCGATAGGACATGATGTCGGTACCCGTCGCCACACTGCCTACTACCCTGGCGCCGCAGTCCAGTCCTACCCGGTCACCGAGTGTGTGACCCGCTATGAAACGCAGGTGGAGAATATTGCCCGTGGCTATGAGGTGTCCTACCAGTATCAGGGGCGGGACTACGTGACCCGGACGGCAACGCCCCCGGGCAAGCGGATCCCGATCGAGGTGTCTGTCCGTCCCTACTAGCCCCGGCGTAGCCTTGGCGGCCGTGGGTGCCACAACTGTCCCGCTCCGGACTGCTTGTGGCATAGTTGCACCGCATGACGGACACCCCGATTCCTGCCAGCTGGCATCCCGCCAGCTGGCAGAACCTTGCCCAGGGACAGATTCCCACCTACCGGGACGCGCAACGCGCTGAGGCCGTCATGGCCGAGCTGGCCAGTCTCCCGCCTCTGGTCACCTCCTGGGAGATCGAAGCCCTGAGGGAGCAGCTCGCGCTGGCAGCTTCCGGCCGGGCATTCGTGTTGCAGGGTGGCGACTGCGCGGAGGGCTTCGGCGACTGCCGGTCCGATGTGATTGTCAGCAAACTGAAGATTCTTCTCCAGATGAGTGTCGTCATCATCTCCGGGATGAAATGCCCGGTGGTCAGGGTAGGGCGACTTGCCGGCCAGTACGCCAAACCCCGCTCGGCGAACACCGAAACCCGCACTGATGTGACGCTGCCCAGCTACCGGGGTGATATCGTCAATCGCAGCAGCTTTACGGAGGCGGATCGTGAACCGGATCCCGTGCTCATGCTGCGTGCCTATGAGCGTTCAGCGCTCACACTGAACTTCATTCGGGCCCTGATCGACGGAGGATTTGCTGATCTTCACCACCCGGAGAACTGGGATCTCGACTGGGTACGTCACTCACCCCTCGCGGATGAATTCCATCGAGCTGTGCAAAAAGTTGCTGACGGCCTCGACTTCTTCGAGAGCATTACGGGAAAAACCATCGACCAGGCGCGTCGCGTCGACTTCTACACCTCCCACGAGGGACTGCACCTGCCCTACGAACAGGCGCAGGCGCGTTTCCTGCCGCATCGGCAGCGGTTTTACGACCTGACAACCCACTTTCCGTGGATCGGGGTGCGGACCAGTCAGCTGGACGGCGCCCATGTGGAGTTTTTCCGGGGTGTCAGCAATCCGATCGGTGTGAAGATTGGTCCGGAAATGAACCCGGACTGGCTGCGAGGTCTGCTCCGGATCCTGAATCCGGACAACACACCCGGTCGCCTTGCGCTTATTCATCGCATGGGTGCCGGCAGAATCCGACAGAGCCTCCCTCAGTTGATCGACGTCGTGGGCGAGGCCAATGTCACGGTCGTCTGGATCTGTGATCCGATGCACGGAAATACCGAGTCCACGAGGTCGGGTGTCAAGACGCGGCGCTTCGAGAACATTCTCGCGGAACTGGAGGCTGCCTTCGAGGTGCATCGGGCAGCAGGTTCCCACCTTGGGGGAGTTCATCTGGAGCTCACCGGCGACCACGTCACCGAGTGCACAGGCGGCGCCCGCGGCCTTACGGAAGCCGACCTGGCAACGGCCTATCGTTCACCGGTCGACCCGCGACTCAATTACGAACAGGCCATGGAAGTGGCCATGCGGATTGCGGCCCATGGGCGCCGGATTTGACCAGGATGCCTTTCTCGCCTCACTGACCCATCGGCCGGGCGTTTACCGGATGGTAGGTTCGGACGGGGCCGTCCTCTACGTGGGAAAGGCCCGGGACCTGAAGAAGCGCGTTGCCACCTACTTTGGCAGCAAGGCCCATCATCCCAGGACCCAGGCACTGATGAGCCATACCGAGAGGGTGGAGGTCACTGTCACCGGAAGTGAGCAGGAAGCGTTGCTTCTTGAGCACGACCTCATCAAGTCGCACCGGCCACGTTTCAATGTCCTGCTCCGGGACGACAAAAGTTACCCCTGGATACACGTATCCAGCAACCAGCCCTTTCCGCGTTTCGAGTTTCATCGCGGCGCGCGCAAAGGTGGCGGTCAATACCTCGGGCCCTGGCCGAATGCCGGGGGAGTTCGGGAAAGCCTGGCGCAACTCCAGAAGCTTTTCCGGGTGCGCCAGTGTTCAGACTCCTTTTTTGCCAACCGCACCCGCCCATGCCTCCAGTACCAGTTGCAGCGCTGTTCGGCGCCCTGCGTGGGGCTCGTGGATGAGAGTGAGTACCAGCGGGATGTCCGGGATGCCATCCTGTTTCTGCAGGGGCGCAACAAGGCTGTTGCAGACAGTCTCATGCAGAGGATGGAGGCCGCTGCCTCCATGCTGGATTACGAGCGGGCCGCCGTGATCCGGGACCAGCTGGCACTGATTCGCAAGCTTCAGGCGGAGCAGGTCGTTTCCGGCATGCTGCACGAAGAGATTGATGTCCTGGGCATTGACATTGGCCATGGCCAGGCATGCGTTGCCCTCATCATGATTCGCGGCGGTCGGGTGCTGGGCAGCCGCAACTGGTTTCCCCACATCTCGATCGGCACGGAACCTGAAGAACTGGTGACTGCGTTTCTCACCCAGCACTACTTCGAGGAAGTACCGCCTGCAGAAATACTCGTGCCAGTTCCGCCTGTCGACCGCGAAGGTCTGGAGTCGGCGTTCGTCAGCCGGGCAGGGCACGCAGTCCGCATCCGGAGCCGGGTCCGGGCAACCCGCCTGCGGTGGCTGGACATGGCCAGG